>CANHHI010000094.1 GCA_947460225.1 Flavobacteriales bacterium | reverse complement strand
GTTTTTGAGGATTTGAAAACTTATAAAAAAATCGTGCATTGGTCGGATTTTTTGCCCACATCAGCCATTCGTAAAGCCGATGCGTACAGCTACGACCCCCATATTTGGATGGATATTGTGCTTTGGCAAGAGGCACTGCCGATGATTGCAGAAACATGTGCCAATTTAAGCCCTGAAAACCGTGCTTATTTTTTTGAAAATATGCGTATTTACCAAGAAAAATTGCAAAAAACGCATCTAACCATACTAAAAATTACCCAAAGCATTCCGCAAAAAAAACGGGTGATTATCACAACACACGATGCTTTCACGTATTTTGCCAACCGCTATGACTTTCAAGTGGAAGCCTTGCAGGGCATTTCTACCGAGGCAGAATATGGCATTTCAAGAGTAAAGGAAATTACAGACTTTGTGGTGCGTGAAAAAATCCCCGCTTTATTTGTGGAACAAACCCTATCGCCTAGGTCGGTGCAAGCCATTATAGAAGCCAGTAACGCAAGAGGACACCAGATAAAACTCGGCGGTACGCTTTATGCCGATGCGCTTTCTGATGCGCCACCCGCAGACACATACACCGATATGTTGATGTACAATGCCCAAACCATTGCCCAAGCCTTAAACCCTTAAAACCATGCAAATTTCCATAGAAGCACACAATATTTCCGTTCGCTATGCACAAAAACCTGTTTTGTGGGAAATAGATTTTCACTTGCCCATGGGCAAAATTATTGGCATTCTCGGTTCAAATGGCTCTGGGAAAACCACGCTGTTGAAAAGCATTTTGGGTTTATTGCCCACCGAAAGTGGTTACATACAAGTTTTTGGCAAACCTATTGCAGAAGTATTAAATAAAATTGCCTACATACCACAAAAAACCAGCATAGATTGGGATTTTCCTGCCAGCGTGATGGACGTGGTGCTCATGGCTAGATATAACCCTAAAAAATGGTTTTTTAGGTATAGTCAAGCTGATAAAAATATGGCGGCACAGTGTTTGCAAAAAGTCAATATGCTGGAATTTGCCAATCGGCACATCAGTGAGCTTAGTGGTGGACAACAACAAAGGGTGTTTATGGCAAGAGCACTCGCCCAAGAAGCGGAATTGTATTTGCTAGATGAACCTTTTGTGGGCATAGATACCACCACCGAAGAAGTGATTTGGCATTTGCTCAAAGATTTGAGAAATCAAGGAAAAACAGTGGTTTTGGTGCATCACGATTTGCAAAGTGTTGAAAGAAACATGGATTATTTGCTTTTACTCAACACCAGACTTGTGGCAGCAGGAGAAACAGCGCATATTTTTAATGCAGAAAACCTGCGTGCTACTTTTGGCGGACAATTGCCTATTTTGGAGCAATTGGCAGAGCGCATTCGTTTAGACAAATTGCCTTTGCGTGAACAAGATTTTCAAGATAGGCAAGTTTAAGGCAAATTACTAACATCTAATCGTGAAAAAACTCTTTCATAAAAAATTAAATCGTGTTCCAAAGTGCTCACCCCTTGGTTGCGCACCACAAAGAACCAAATATCGTATTGGGCATTTTTCTCCAAATAAGGCATATTTATTTGTAAAGCATTGATATTTTTAGCGGTGTCCAACTGAACAATTTCGCCTGTTGGCAAATAGCCATTTAAGAGCGTATCTTGAGCAAGCATTAGTCTGACATCGGCACGTAAAAAAGTATCCAAAGTGGCTATCCATATCCGCTTATCTTGTTTGAGTTTGATATTGCCCAAACTATAATTCAAGGTGAGTGTAAAACCCGAATCGGTTTCTTGTGCGGTGGGTGGGGCAAGTAAATTAAAACTGATAGTTGAAGGTGCTGGTTTTTGACAAGCCATTAAAAAAATTAGACTAAATAAGCCGTAAACATGCTTTTTTTTCATACATTTGACATTTCTTTACACAAAGTTATTTTTTTATGCGGTTTTCTCTGTATATTTTTGTTATTTTTTTGTTCAGTTTGGTTTTTACAGCTTGCCAAACCGCTGAAAAATTAGACGTTTTTGGATTGGTTTCCAAGAAAAAATCAAGCGTTAAGCTAGAAGGAAAAGTTGGGGATTTGCTGTTGGTGGCTACGGAAGATTTTTGGGCAAGTGCTTTATCGGATAGCCTAAAATCTATGCTGGAAATTCCCATGCAACCCGCCCTGCAATTGGAACCTAGGCTAAACCTATACAGCAGTTCTTATAAAAATTTTTACGCCTACCAAAGCAAAAGGCGCAATGTGCTTGCCATTTCCTTTTCAGATAAACAAGAAAACACAAAGGTTTTGCGCAAAAAAACCGCCGTGCTTGGGCAATGTTTTTACCAAATAGATGCGCCCACGGTGCAGGCTTTGCTCATTTATACCAATACCCACAAAGACAGTCTTGTTGGGCTTTTTGAAACTTGTGAAAAACAAAGATTGCTGGCACAAGTACAAGAAAATTACGATGCCAATTTGTATAGTTATTTTTTCAACCGTTTTGGCTTGGGTTTGTATTTGCCACAAGGCAGTTTTATCAGTATAGAAGAGGAAAATTTTGTGTTTTTGCAAAGAAACAGAAGCCGAAGCCTTACGTTTAAAGACGTAGAAACCAAAAAAATGCGCAACCAAAGCCATGATGTTTTACAAGGTTTTATGATTTATCGCTTGCCGTATAAGGATACAGCGGATTTTCATTTAGACCATATCATTGCCAAAAGGGACAGTTTGCTTAAAAAAATACCTTTGGAAAAAGAAAATGCGTATTTTTATACGCTTTATAAAGACAGCCTTTTCAATGGAAGTTTTTATGACCCGAAAGAAAAAAATGTTTGGTTTAAAGGGGCTTACGCCAAAGAAGTGCGGGGCATTTTTCAAAGTAAAAATTACAACATGGGCGGTATGTTTATTGCACTTTATTTTTTGAGTGCCGATAAAAAATACATGATAGCCTTAGATGCGTATGTATATGCGCCAAAGTTTGGCAAACGAGAATATTTAAGAGAACTAGAAAGTATTTTATACGCCAGTGAATAAGTTATGAAACAAAACGCCAAAAACGCACTCCTCGCCTTTCAACACGTGTTTGCAATGTTTGGCGCAACCGTGCTTGTGCCTTTTTTAACGGGTTTAGACCCTAGCGTGGCACTTCTGAGTGCAGGATTAGGTACTTTATTGTTTCATTGGCTTACAGGCGGCGTGGTGCCTGTTTTTTTAGGTTCTTCTTTTGCGTTTATTGGCGGTACTGCTTGGGTTTTGCAAACCGAAGGCATCGGAAGTTTAAAAACGGGCATTATGGCTGCGGGTTTGGTGTATGTGGCGGTGGCGTGGCTCGTCAAAAAACTAGGCACCGCTTGGGTGGACAAAGTTTTCCCGCCCATGGTGGTTGCGCCCATGATTTTGCTCATTGGCTTGCGTTTGGCTCCCGTGGCGATTGGCATGATACAAAACACACAAGATGCAAGCTCGCAAAGTGCGCAAATTCTTGTGGCTATTGTGGTGGTGCTTAGCATTCTCTTGGTTTCTGTGTTGGGGGGGTCTTTTTTTCGGCTTTTCCCTATTTTGATTGGCATGTTTGTGGGATATACTACGGCATATTTTTTAGGCTTGATAGACCTTACAGGCATTGCAAATGCCGATTGGTTTGGCTTTTCAACAGAGACTTGGCAAAATATTATCACGCCTCCCACTTGGAGTTTGCGCAGTATTTCACTCCTTGCACCTATTTCTTTGGTGGTTTTTGTGGAGCATTTGGGCGATATTAAAACCAATTCCGAAGTGGTGGGCAAAGATTTTGTCAAAACCCCAGGTTTACATAGAACGCTTTTGGGTGATGGACTGGCGACGCTTTTGGCGGGATTTTTGGGTGCGCCTGCAAACACAACTTACGGAGAAAATACAGGCGTTTTGGCAGTTACCAAAAACTATAACCCTGCCATTTTGCGCTTAGCTGCCATTTTTGCGATATTTTTATCTATGCTCGGCAAGTTTTCCGCACTATTGCAGAGTATTCCAAGCTGTGTGATGGGTGGGGTTTCACTGGTTTTATTTGGCATGATTGCCAGCATTGGCTTGCGCATTTTTCAACAAGCGCAAATTGATTTTAGCCATTCCAGAAATTTGCTGATTGTTTCTTTGATATTCACCCTTGGTTTGGGCATAGACCAAATTGCCATAAGTCCGACTGTGCAGGTTTCGGGGCTAACGCTCTCTGTGCTGGTCGGTATATTTTTAAATCTTGTTTTGCCAAAAAAAATATGACTTCTGATAAAACTGTTGTTTCTTTGATTTTACAAGCCCTAAAAAACATTGGCGTTGAACAGGTTGTGCTTTCCTCTGGCTCTCGCAATGCGCCTTTTTTGATAGCCTTTCAGCAAGATGATACTTTTGAAAAACACCATGTTTTAGATGAGCGTTCGGCAGGTTTTATGGCACTCGGCATGGCACAACAAACAGGTAAACCCGTTGCGCTTTGTTGCACCAGCGGTTCTGCTTTGGCAAACTACTACCCTGCCGTTTTGGAGGCGTATTATCAAAAAATTCCTTTGATTATTTTGAGCGCAGACCGCCCTTTGCACTGGATAGACCAACAAGATGGGCAAACCATAAGGCAAAAAGATTTTTTTACCCCGCACATTGCATACACTGCCAATTTGCTTTTGGAAAACCAAATACGATACAACGAAAGGCAGACCTATCAAGCCCTTTGGACTTGCTTAGACACACAAATGCCCGTGCATATTAACGTGCCACTGGAAGAGCCTTTGTATCAATTGACAGAAAACGAAACGGCGCATATACCCATGCAGAAACACCGCCTGCAACAAGCCTTTGACCAAGCAGAGGCACAAAATATTTTTGAAACCCTACAACATGCAGATAAAATACTGCTTTTGGCTGGGCAACATACACCCAAAAAAGCACAAATTGCACTGGAAAAATTGGCTAAACTGCCACAAATCGCTGTTATTTCAGAAAACCTTAACGCTTTACATTTTGCAGGCAAAATAAACAATATAGATAGCCTCTTAGCCACTACAAAAGATGAAAATGCCTTGCATGCAGAGGTTTTGATTAGTTTTGGTGGGGCGGTGCTTGCTAAGTCTTTGAAAAATTTTCTGCGCAAACAAAAACCTAGTAAACACTACGCTTTGCAAAAAAATCCAGACCTTGTGGACACTTTTTTGTCTTTGACGGATTTGGTAGAAACCGATGAAACTTTATTTTTAGAGGCTCTAGCCGATTATTTGCCCGCAAAAACAAGTACTTACAAAGAAACTTGGCAAAAAAATCATACTTTGGCTAGGCAAAAAAAAAAACGATTTTTTAAAACAATGCCCATACAGCGATTTACTTGTTTTTGCAAAACTTTCCTCTTGTTTGCCCCAAAATTTGCAGCTGCATTTAGGCAATAGTTCTTGTGTGCGCTATGCGCAGTTTTTTGACAATTTGCAAGGCTTTGCCAACCGAGGCGTGAGCGGTATTGAGGGGAGTTTAAGCACAGCGGTGGGCGCAGCCAAAGCCCATTTAGACCAACAAACACTTTGTGTTTTGGGGGATTTAAGTTTTTTCTACGATGCCAGTGCGCTAACTTATGCGCCAAAAAATCTAAAAGTACTTGTGATGAACAATAATGGTGGTGGTATTTTTCGCCTCATTCAACAAGATAAAACCGTGCCTGGGTTTGAAGAATTTATTGAAGGCAAACACGAAAAAAATGCGCAACAATTGGCTGAACATGCAGGTTTTCACTACCAAAAAAGCAGTGATGCAGATGGTCTTGTCAAAGCCTTGAACGATTTTTTAAGCCATACCGAACCTGTCTTGCTGGAAATTTTCACGCCAAGACTTGAAAACGACAAAGTTTTTCAACATTTTATGCAATTTTTAAAATCCTAAATATGCAGTGGATTGCCCAATATTTCCAGTTTGATGCGCACAAAACCAGTTTAAAACAAGAATGGGTCGGCGGACTGACCACTTTTCTGAGTTTGTCTTACATTATTTTTGTCAATCCCAGTATTTTGTCAGAAACGGGCATGGACAAGTCGGCTTTGATTGCGGTTACTTGCCTTTCCGCTATTTTCGCCAATATTGTGATGGGTTTTTGGGCGAATGCCCCACTGGCACTAGCACCGGGTATGGGTTTGAATGCGTTTTTCACGTATTCTTTGGTCATGGGCAAAAACATTCCTTGGCAAACAGCTTTGGGCATTGTTTTTTTATCGGGATTGTTTTTTTTAGTACTTTCTTTTTCGGGCATTCGGGAAAAAATTTTTAACGCCATTCCGCATTTGCTCAAAGAATCTTCGGTGGTGGGCATTGGACTTTTCATTGCTTTTGTGGGCATGAAAAATATGGGCTTGGTGGAATCTCACCCCGCTACCATTATCCACTGGGCTGGGTTTCACACGGAAAATATTTTAGGCTTGTTGGGATTGCTTTTGATGCTTATTTTTCAACATTTTCGCATCATGGGTG
>CANHHI010000093.1 GCA_947460225.1 Flavobacteriales bacterium | reverse complement strand
CTGCCATCGGCATTGATGGCAAAATCTGCATTGCCGTGGTCGGCGCACACCAGAATGGCATAGCCCAAGTTTTTTGCTTCTTGAACAATTTCACCCAAACAAAAATCAACGGTTTCCACCGCTTTTACAATTGCCTTGAAAACCCCTGTGTGCCCAACCATATCTGGATTGGCAAAATTCACAATCAAACAATCATCACCTTGTTGCATGCGTTCCAAAACCTCGTCTTTTAAAGGCAAAGCACTCATTTCTGGGGCTAAATTGTATGTGGCTACTTTGGGTGAAGGCACCAGCACCCTGGTTTCTCCCGCAAAAGGCTCTTCTCTGCCCCCAGAAAAGAAAAATGTAACGTGCGGATATTTTTCGGTCTCTGCCAAACGAGACTGGCTTAAACCCAAAGCACTCAAATGTTCTCCGAGCGTATTTTTTAAACAGTTTTTGCCCAAAATTACGCCCACATGTTTAAAATTTGCGTCATATTCAGTGAGGGTATAATACTGCAAAGGCAATTTTTGCATGCCAAATTCTGGAAAATCTTCTTGGGTAAGCACTTGGGTAATTTCCCTGCACCTGTCTGTGCGAAAATTAAAACACAAAACAATATCATCTGCTTGTATGGCTTTAAAATTTGGCAATCTTGTAGGCAAAATGAATTCATCAAAAACGCCTTCGGTATAACTTTCTGCAATCGCCTGTTCAATGTTTTTTGCACTTTTACCCTGCCCGTGCAGGAGTAAATCATAGCTTTTTTTGATGCGTTCCCAGCGTTTGTCCCTATCCATGGCGTAATACCTGCCGATAACAGAAGCAAATGCAACGCCAAATTTTTCTAGTTTTTCTGCCAAAACGGGCAATTCCTCGCCTGCAATTTGTGGGTGCGTGTCTCTGCCGTCTGTAAAGGCATGCAAATACATATTTTTCACGCCTTTTTGATGCGCTTTTTCCGCCAAATACAGCAAATGATTTTGGTGGCTGTGCACGCCTCCACCCGATACCAAACCAATAAAATGTATGGCTTTATTTTGAGAAATAGCTTTGTGTATGATTTCTTGCCATATCGGATTTTCCGCAAGTTCTCCTGTGCTTATTGCATGTTCTATACGGCTCAAATCTTGATAAACCACACGCCCAGCACCCAAATTCAGATGCCCAACTTCGGAATTGCCCATTTGCCCATTGGGCAAACCTACGGCTTCGCCATACGTAATCAAGGTTCCATGTGGATTTTCCTGCCAAAATTTATCCATGTTTGGCGTTTTTGCTTGTGCAACCGCATCGCTCGCCGAGCCATCGCCTAAGCCCCAGCCGTCCAAAACAAGTAATATAGATTTTTGCATATTGATTTTTATACAAATATCCGAAATTTTTGCTTACCTTTGAGTGAAAGTTTTTGAAAAATGCGCAAACCTATTGCAAGCGTAGAAAAAGCGAGCAAAATATACACCATGGCTGAAAACGTGGTGACAGCTTTGGACACCACCACCTTGAATGTTTACCCCGGCGAACTCATGCTTATACTCGGACCTTCGGGTTCGGGCAAAACCACTTTGCTCTCGCTTTTGGGCTGCATGATAAAACCCACTGCGGGCGAAGTGTTTATCAATGATATACCTATTACAACGCTGTCAGAAAAAGAATTGGCAAAAATTCGTTTATTTCAAATTGGTTTTGTGTTTCAACAGTTTAATTTGATTGCACCGCTCAATGCTTGGGACAACATTGCCTTGCCTTTGCGCATGCAAAATGTACCCGAAGCGGAAATAAAACCAAGAGCAGATAAAGCCTTAGCTTTTGTAGGTTTGCGTGATAAAGCAAAAAATTTGCCCAAACAATTGTCGGGTGGGCAACAACAGCGCATCGCCATTGCGAGGGCTTTGGTCACCAATCCGCCCATGCTTTTGTGCGACGAACCCACAGCGTCCTTAGACCACCAAGCCCTCACCACGGTGATGGAGCAATTGCAGAAACTCGCCACAGAGCAAGGAAAGGCGGTTTGCGTGGTTACACACGACCCACGCCTTAAACCATACTCCCATCGGGTTATTCAAGTGGAAAGTGGCATCGTAACGGAATTATAAATTTTTAAAATATGAAAAAGCCTCTATTCATCTTGTTCACATTGCTTCTTATAGCTTGTAAACAAGAACAAACAGAAAATCAAAACAATTCCCAAGAGCTGATGCAAACGCTTAGTGAAGAAAACAACAAGCAAAGTGCAGATGAATTGGAAATCAACAAGGTGGTTGGTGCCTGCAAAATCATAGCTTTGCACGATGAAATTGCCTTGAAAATAAACAACACAGGAACACTGATGCGTTTGTTGGTGCAAGAAGGGCAATCGGTCAAAAAAGATGATGTTATTTTGGAATTAGACAGCCAAATTGAGAAAATTCAATTGGAGCAAATTCAAGCAGAGCTGGCTACACAAAAAATAGAAACAGACTTGGCAGCGCACAAAATTGCCTTGGAAAAAATACAACTCAAAGATGCACAAGATGATTTATTGCGCAGTGAAAAACTGCATGCGTCCAAAGTGATGAGCAACCAAGCCTTTGAAGATATTACAAATAAAGTGGCTACTTGCAAACAAAATGTAAGCATTGCAGAGGCTTTGCATCAAAAGACCTTAGCAGTACAAAAACAAATAGCGTTGGATATTTCCCTGCAAAAACTTTTAATTCAGAAAAAAACATTGCGTGCGCCTGTTGCTGGAAAAATTTTAGCACTCAATGTTACGCTGGGAGACGAAATAACGCCAAACATAACCATCGCACAATTTTTGCCAGAAGGAGAATACGTTGCCCTAGCAGAAGTAGATGAATTGTTTGCAGAGCGGGTAAAAATCGGTCAAGATGCAAGCATTCAAGAAAATCAAACCCAAAATGAAATTGCCAGGGGAGAAGTTTTCTTTATGGCAGACTATTTAAAGAAAAAATCAGATATAGATGACAATCCTTCCATGCAACAAGATAGAAGGGTGCGAGAAGTAAAAATAAGTTTAAATACCCAAAAAAACCTAATTTTGGGTGAAAAAGTAAGTTGTTTAATCTTTTTAGACTGATTGTTTATGTGGAAAATGGCAATTCAATTTTTGCGCTTTGACAAAGCCAAAACCGCAGGTGCGCTTGCAGGCATTATGATATGCGTGTATTTGATTGGACAGCAACTGGGCATTTTTGGTTTTGTGATGAGCTCCATTGCCAGTTTGCTGCGGGACAACATGAACTACATTTGGGTAGTACACGAAAACAGCTTGGGGGCAAATGAACTCCAAGCCATGGACATACGTGTGGAGCAAAATGTGCAATCTATTCCGGGTGTAAAGGCTACGCACCCTATTGTGGTAGCAGGTGCCCCCGCTTTATTTGCTTCGGGCAGCAAGGTGAGTGTGCAACTTTTGGGCGCAGAAGAGCCTTATTACACAGGATTACCTATTCGTTATGCAAAAGATAATTTTCAAGCCTTGCAAACAGAAGAAGGTATATATGTGGATTACTACGACCGAAAGTTTTTAGGCAATCCCAATATTGGCGACATTATAGAAATCAATAAAAAACAAGCAAAAATCGTAGGCTACACAGAAGGCGCAAGGGGTTTTGCCCTTGCTTTTGGTTTTACGACTTTGTCTAGGGCGAGGTATTATGCAAATTTGCCATCTTATCAAATCAGTGCTTTGCTGGTGGAAGTAGAAGAAAGTGCGCAAATAAATTTTATTCAAGCCGTCAATCAGTATATTCCAGATACTTGGGCGTATTCGGCAAGTGATTTTAAAACCATGACCATCATGCGCATTTTAAAAAATACGGGCATTGGTTTCTCGTTTTTGGCATTGATTATTTTTGCGGTTGCTTCGGGTTTGGTGATTGTTGGACTTACCTTGTATTCCGCTGCCAATGATAGAATCAAAGACTATGGCACATTAAAAGCCATGGGCGCAACCAGTGCTTATTTGAGGCGTTTGGTCTTTGCGCAAGCATTTTTACTGGCTTTAATCGGTTTTGTTTTGGCTTATTGCCTGCTCAATGGTTTCCGTCTTTTAATGAAAAACACGGGCACGATTATTCACATAGATTTATGGCTTGTTGGCATATTGTTTATAACGCCTTTGTTTATATCTTTTGTGGGGTCTTTTTTTGCGCTAAGGCGCATAGAGAGACTAGCGCCAGCGGATATATTTAAAATGTAAAAATAGCTTATCCACAGATATTTTAACTAATCAACAGGTTTTTCCACAAGCATTGTGAATAAAAACATTTGCGCTTAAAAGCCTTATATTATCTATGGTTTAGAAAAAATATTCAAAAATTGAAAAAAATATTCAAAAAAAATTGCAGTTAAGCACAGGTTTTATTTAACTTTGTGTACGTAACTAAATTACTTATTTATGAAAAAACTAAAATTAATTCTTTTGGCTGCTGTATTGGCATTTGGTACACAGCTGGTTCATGCGCAAACAGGTGCACATGATAAAGGCAAACACTTTTTGGAACCTGGTATTGATTTGGGTTGGGGTCTAGGTCTCCCCTCGTTTTCTTGGGACATGGGCTTGCATAAAGACTGGTCTATTGGTTTAGGTACTGCCTTTACCTGGTGGGATGGAGGATTTGGTACGTATATTGTGGTGCGTGGAGATTATCATTTTGGTACTTTGCTTAAAATGCCAGAAAAAATGGATTGGTATGCGGGTTTAGATTTAGGTCCAGCATTTGGTTTTGGCAATGGTGTTGGTTTTAATTTCAGAGGGGGTATCAATACAGGTTATAGATATTTCTTCACCGAAAAAATTGGTATTACCGTAGCTTTGCATGGTGGTTATGCTTATAGCCACTTAAAAGTAGCGGCAACCTTTAAAATATAAATGTTGAAAAAAAAGTAAAAAGTCGTCCTATTTAGGACGGCTTTTTTTTTGTTTTTATAGGAGTTGTTTTTTAAATTCGTAGGCTGAAATTTAATGAAATTTGTAGGAAATATATTGCTTTGCGAAGCAGATTAAAACGGAAAACATCGGCACTGTTGCGGGAACACGGATTAAAGTATCTCTGATGCAAAAAAAACCGCCCCAATGGAGCGGTTTTTGGTGGAGCTGGAGGGGATTGAACCCTCGTCCAAACAAAGGCACCGTGTGCTTTCTACATGCTTATTGTCTGTTTGATTGTCGGCTGTTTACTGCGCATACACACGCCATAAACCGCTTAGTTTTATAAAATTTAATGCTTTGCCTAAAACTACAAAACACGAGCCAAGATTTTACGATACCCGATTCCAAAGCATTCTTAGCACAGCCTTGGGCGGATAACTCGTCTGCTCAATTGTAGAGCAGATTAAGCTAATTCTCCGAGAGAATTAGGCAGCAAGTGCGTAATTGTTTTCGCCATTTAAGCGTTTGGAGATACTTTTATAAGGTTTCACCCTCCATTAACCTGCATGCTTACACAAAGAACTCTTTTGCTGTCAAATCCAGTCAGCCCCATTCGTATTTTGCCACAAATTTATTAAATTTGTATCCATGTTCAAAATAAAAACACACTTTATCGTTATTTTCGCTTGCTTTTCTTGCACGCAAAAGCCAGCATTTAAGCAATACAAAGGCTTTGCCTTAGGCACTACGTTTTCTATCTCGGTATCGGATTATGCTGGGGTGGCGCATTTCCCTAAGCAACTGGATAGTATTTTTGTGGAAATAAACACATCGTTGAGTACGTATCAAGAAAATTCAAGAATTTCTCGCTACAACAAAGGGGAGCGCATACAATTAGACGAGGATTTTTTAGCCAATTTTTTATTGTCCAAACAGCTGTATCAAGAAACAGAGGGTTATTTCAATCCTGCTTTGGAACCTGTTTTGAATTGGTATCAAACCGATAAACAAATACCGCTTAACCAAGTATTGGCTTACACGGCTTTTGATTCCATAGCACTTGTAGAAACAGAAGAAGGTGTTTTTTTGCAAGGCAATAAAAAATATGCGCTCAATTTTAATGCCATTGCCAAGGGTTATATCGTGCAAAAAATCGGGGACTTTTTGGCTCGTAGAGGTGCTGAAAATTACATGGTGGAAATTGGTGGAGAAATTGCGTTAAAAGGGCTGAATAGCGATGGCAAGCCTTGGAAAATCGCCATAGAAAAACCCATTTTGACAGAAAAATCTGCCCAAGCTATTTTGTCGCTCACCGATATTTCAATGGCAACTTCGGGCAATTATAAACAATTTATAGAAAGCAATGGCGAAAAACGCTCCCATATTATAAACCCCAAAACTGGCTTGCCAGAGTATTCCAAATTGATTGCGGTAACGGTTTTGCACGTGGATTGCGCTGTGGCAGATGTTTGGGCAACTGCCATTATGGCAATGGGTGAAACTAAGGCGAAAGAATTGCTACGCCAAAACACAGACTTATCCGTTTTTTGGATAAGCAAAGATGAAGAAAATAATTTGACAACAGAATATTTTAACAATT
>CANHHI010000092.1 GCA_947460225.1 Flavobacteriales bacterium | reverse complement strand
TTATACACATCATGCTTAGTGAAAAATGAATAGTAACACAGAAAAAATGCAAACTTGTCTCGTTTGCTATATGGATATTTTAGGCTATAAATCAATTGTAGAGGATTATGACAATGGAGAAAAGCATAAGTTTGAAGAATTAAAAAATGCTATTTATCACGCCTATCTTGAACTTGATAAAGGAACAGACCATAAAGGTACTTTGGCATTAAAAGTATTTTCAGACAGCATTATCGCATCAATAAAGTATGATGAAGTTAATTTTCAAAGTGTATTTTATAATATCTGTATTGCTGCAAGTACTTATCAGCGTGTTATGTTGCGACATGGATTTCTTGTGAGAGGTGGAATATCCTATGGCAGTTTTTATCAAGATGACATTATGATGTTTTCTGGTGCTTTGGTTCACGCCTACGAAACAGAACAAAAATTACAAAAATTAAATATCCCACTCATTGGCATAGACCCAAGAATAAAAGAAGAAAAAAATATTGAGCCATATCATGGTTCTTGTGTTTCTGTAACAAAAGACACAAGCAATTTTATTTGTGTAAACCCTTTTGGAAGACCAAAGAATGAAGATGAAATTAACGAAGATTTTTTTTTGCAATCTTTGATTACGCAATCTGATACAAAGGATGCGTTAAAGAAAAAATTACAAGATGGATTGGCTAACTATCAACGTAAAAATCAGGCAGTTCCACAGAATGAACAAGACAAAGTTAGACAAAAATATTCTTTTATGTTTAAATTACTGCACGAGCGTGGCTTAACTGATACTGAAAACTTATCGCAGTACGCAGAGAATTATCACATTGAAATACAATAAAAACCACAAAGCCCACGCCAAAAATGATTTTTATTGTATTTGTGTAGGGTCATGGCATGCCATGACCTTTACAATGGCAGAAAAATTTAATAAAAACGTTTCGAAATGTTTCGGAGGTCTTGCCATGGCAAGACCCTACGTTTTGCGTGTGCCTTGCCTGCGAAGCAGATTACGTGAAGGGTTTGCCTGCCCCGTGCGTAGCACGGATTAAAACGCACTATGTGCGCCTTGCGTAGGGGCGTATGCAATACGCCCATTGAAAAAAACGCAACAATACGATGGGCGAACACACAGGTTCGCCCCTATGATTACATCGCCTGCACGTAGTGCAGAATAAAAGCATCTCTGATGCCGGACTATGTCCGCCTGTTAGTACAATACATTTGCCAAGCCCACAACCTCACTGCGGTACTTCATGGGGTTTTGGTAGTATAAAAGCACGGTGTAACTATTCTTACGGCTGGTGTCGGGCAAATAGGGCAGGGGCAAAGTGATTATTTTGCCATTTTCCAGTTTTGCGTATTGATAATTGTACAAACCTTGCTTAAAGTCTATGGCGAGCGTGTAAAATTTTTCTTTTTCATGCCAAACAAGGGCGTATTTTTCCCATAAAGCAAACTGGCTAAATGCGCCGTATAGATAAATTTTGCCGAGATATTGCGCACTTTTGAGCTTAAAATAAACTTTCACATAATCCGCTTGTGTATTGCTTTCCGTGCTACCGAGCTTTTCTAGGTAAAAACCACCACGCAGGTCTTGGTTTCTGTCGGGGGCAAAAGCACCGAGTGGGTCGGCTTGCAGGTGGTAATGTATGATTTTTTCTTGCAAATAGGCGTCTTGCTTGCGGTTTTCGGGAAACTCCCAACTGCGCATGTCCCAATAATAAAATTGCGGATAGGCGGGAAAAACATGTTCTTCGGCTTGAAAATAAAAGCGATAATTGTCAAAGCCAGCATCTACGGTTGGTTTTACAAGGCGCATAGCCCCAAAGGCTTTGTTTTGAAATAGAGCCACTTGCAAGTTTTCGCTGGCATTTTGCAGGTCTGCACCTGTTTTGGCTTGTATTTTCAAACTCACTTGCTGGGCATTGCCACCAAAATAAGGCACAGCCTGTACATCAAGGGGATTTTTTTCTTCAAACACCACAAAACGGCGTTGCAAAAAAACTTGCTTATCGTCATAGCGTGAAAAAATTTGCAAAACATAATTCCCGCTTTGGGTGATTTGCAATTGGCTATTGGGCAAACTGAGTTGATAATGCAAATAGGGGGTATAAGTACCAAAAGCATATTGATAGCTTTGCAAATACTCCTCCCGACTGCCTTTGGCATAATCCGAAAAAGCCACGTTGGCAAGTTCCCAATTGGCATGGCAGGGCAAAATGCGATAACTCAAATCTTCTGTTACTTCGTCCAAAAAATCAAATTGCAGGCGCAAAATTTCGCCACTGTACAGCTTCATCATAGGCAAGCCTTGCCTTTGCGCATTGCCAAAAACCACGCTGACAATGTGCGCATCTGGGTTTTCATCTTGCAAAACTTGCCCCTGTAAAAAGGGGCAAGCCAAAGCAAAAATTACAAAATTAACGTGTAAGTTTCTTATACTTGATACGACTTGGAATAATATCTCCACCCAAGCGTTTCTTTTTATTTTCTTCATATTCTGAATAGGTTCCCTCAAAGAAATACACCTGTGAATTGCCCTCAAAAGATAAAATATGCGTACAAATCCTATCCAAAAACCAACGGTCGTGGGAAATCACCACGGCACAACCCGCAAAGTTTAAAATCCCCTCTTCCAAGGCACGCAAGGTATTTACGTCTATATCATTGGTGGGTTCATCTAATAGGAGCACGTTGGCTTCTGTTTTGAGGGTCATGGCAAGGTGCAAGCGGTTGCGTTCTCCACCAGAAAGCACGCTCACTTTTTTCTGTTGGTCGGGTCCTGTGAGGTTAAACCGAGAGCAGTACGCCCTTGAATTGATGGTTCGCCCGCCAATATCAATGGTTTCGTGTCCGCCAGATACCACTTCCCAAACGGTTTTATCGCTTTCCAAGGATTTGTGGCGTTGATCCACATACCCCACCTGTACGGTTTCGCCTACTTTAAATTCGCCCACATCGGGTTTTTCCTCGCCCATAATCATGCGAAACAGCGTGGTTTTACCCGCACCATTGGGACCAATCACGCCAACAATACCATTTGGAGGTAAGCTAAAACTCAAATTTTCTATCAAAAGCCTATCGCCAAAAGATTTGGAAATATTCACCGAATCTATCACCTGACTGCCCAAGCGAGGTCCGTTGGGAATAGGCATTTCCAAGTGCGCAATTTTTTCCTTGTCCGTTTCATTGAGCAAGGCTTCGTAATTTTTCAAACGTGCTTTGGATTTGGTTTGCCTGCCTTTTGCCCCTTGGCGCACCCATTCCAGCTCCATTTCTAAGTTTTTCCTGCGCTTAGACTCGTGTTTCTCTTCCTGCGCCATGCGTTTGGATTTCTGCTCCAACCAATCCGAGTAATTCCCTTTCCAAGGAATGCCCTCGCCTCGGTCTAATTCCAAAATCCAACCCGCCACATTGTCCAAAAAGTACCTATCATGCGTTACGCAAAGCACGGTTCCAGGGTATTGGTGCAGGTGTTGTTCTAGCCAATGCACAGACTCAGCGTCTAAGTGGTTGGTGGGTTCATCTAAAAGCAGTACGTCAGGCTGTTGCAAAAGCAAGCGACACAAAGCCACACGCCTTCTTTCTCCACCCGATAAATTTTTGATAATTTCATCGCCGTCTGGTGTGCGCAGGGCTTCCATGGCAAGCTCCAATTTAGAATCTAAATCCCAACCGCCAGCGGCATCTATTTTATCTTGCAAATTTCCTTGTTGTTGCAAGAGTTTATCCATTTTATCGCCATCTTCGTAATACTCTGGCAAGCCCATTTTTTCGTTGATAGCCTCGTATTCTTTGAGCAAATCCACAGTGGCTTGTGCGCCTTCCTGCACTATTTCTTTCACGGTTTTGCTTTCGTCCAAATCGGGTTCTTGGGGCAAATAACCCACAGAATACCCTGGCGACCACACCACTTCGCCTTGGAAAGATTTATCTTCCCCAGCAATAATGCGCATGAGTGTGGATTTACCTGAGCCGTTCAAGCCCAAAATACCTATTTTCGCTCCGTAGTAAAACGAAAGGTAAATTTCTTTTAAAATTTGTTTGCCTTGTGAAGTCGTTTTAGAGAGCTTCACCATGGAAAAAATCACTTTTTTATCGTCTGCTGACATCGTATGGTAAAAAAATTATAATTGAATATCTGTTTCTAGCCCTTCTTTTTGTGTGAAAGGTGCTAAGTTTGCTTTGTCAATGCCCGTATTGGCAATTTTGATTTCCACCAAATCAGGCAACTCCAACAATTGCAAAGGCAATACACCCGTTATTGCTGGATTATTATGGAGCACCAAGTTTTTTAGATAACGCAGGTCTTTTATGTTTTCTGGCAATGTTTCGTTGATTTCATTGTCATGCACGTTCAATATGCGCAAATTCGGTAGCAAAATGGCATAACTTAAAACTTTTGTGATTTTATTGTCTGAAATATTGAGCACTTGTAAATTTTGCAGATTTTTCAAGTTTTCCGATATTTCGCCTTGAATTTGGTTTTGATAGAACAATAAATTTTCCAAACTTTTTATTGTCCAAAGTTCTTCTGGCAAACCAGTCAGTTTATTGTGAGACACATTCAAATATAAGAGCGATTCCAATTGCGCAATTTGCGCTGGCAAATCCGCTATTTCATTGCTTTGTAACCACAAGCGTTGCAAATCATTCAAATTGAGCAAAGCCTCTGGAAAAACCGTGAGTTTATTGTCAGAAATATCCAAAGATTGCAAGGGCAAACTTCCTAGCACAAGAGGCACTTCGCTAATTTTATTTTTCCGCAAATTGAGTTTATGCAAATTCTTCAAGTTTTTGATTTCTTCGGGAATTTTTTCCAGCAAATTATCCTGCAAAGAAAGTTCTTCCAAAGCTGGAATTAACTCAAATAGTTTTGCATTGGGCTCTGTAATTTTATTGCCTTGCAAATCTAACACACGCAATTTGGCAAAGCGAAAAACCTGCACGGGAATTTCTGTTAAATCCCTATTGCGTATGCTTATCTTGACAATTCTGCCCCCTTCGCTTTCATAGCTACTGTATTTAGCCAATTCCGACAAAGCAGCTTTGTCAGAAGGGTGCAAATCCTGTTTTTTCTTGCAAAACCAAAACAGTCCAAGTAACAATAAGGTAAGCATACTTGCTTTGCTATTCAATTTATTTTTCATCATACAGTGCTATATTATCAATCAATCTCACGCCTGCAATACTTGCCGCCACAAAAATTCTGTATTTTTTATGCCCGTCTAATTTATCCACTATTTTTGTCAAATCATTTTCCAAACACACTTGCAAATACTCCGTGTCTATGCCATTGTTTTTTAAGAAAAACGTTTGGGCATGATGCAAAAGTTCCGCCAAATGGGCATTTTTTTGTTCTTGTTTGACATATTGCAAAGCAGCGTACAGATTTTTTGCCAAAGATAATGAAAATTCATCTAATCGCCTATTTCTACTGCTCATTGCCAAGCCAGAAATTTCTCTAATTGTTTTGCAAACCACAAGTTCTGTGCCGATTTTTTCGGTTTCCACCATTGTTTTTATCACACAAATTTGTTGAAAATCTTTTTCACCCAAATACAATTTTTTTGGTTTTACCGCATCTAAAAGCAAATGCACCACACGAGCCACCCCTTGAAAATGCCCAGGGCGCATCTTGCCTTCCATAACCGCTTCTAAGCCTTGTAAATCATAATGTTTGTTGCTGTCCGTACCCTGTGGGTATATTTCTGCAACGCTGGGCAAAAAAACCATATCACAACCTGCATCTCGGAGTTTTTCCAAGTCTTTTTCAGTGTCTATGGGGTATTTTTTAAAGTCTTCGGGATTATTAAATTGCGTAGGATTTACAAAAATACTCGCCACCACTGTTTTGTGGTTTTTCCTTGCCTCTGCGATAAGCGAGACGTGTCCTTGGTGTAAGGCACCCATGGTTGGCACAAAGCCAATATTTTCTGATGTATTTAAGGCTGTTTGTAAAGCCAAACGGGTTTCAAAAACTTGCATATTCAAGAAAAATCTACAAAAAAGGTACAATGTTACAAAAAAAATCATTAACTTTGCTCTTCACGGGTTCTTTTTTTAAATCAAGCATGAAACCAAAAGTATTATATGTAACCCAGGAATTAGATCCTTTCTTGCCACAGAGCTCTCTTTCTGCGGTGTGTCGTTTGATATCCCAACTTGTACAAGCAACGGGCAAAGATGTGCGCATCTTTATGCCCAAGTATGGTTCTATCAATGAACGAAAGCATCAATTGCACGAGGTGATAAGGCTTTCAGGTTTGAATATTTCCGTCAATCGGGTTAACCACGGCTTGGTTATCAAGGTGTCTTCTATCCAAAAAGCAAAAATACAGGTTTATTTCATAGATAACCCTTTGTATTTTGATTCCAGGTTTGTTGCGCATAACCAAGATGGGAGTTTTATGTCCAACAATGACGAGCGTAGCTTGTTTTTTGTGAAAGGCGTTTTGGAAACCATTAAAAAACTAGGCTGGCGACCCGATGTCATTCATTGCCATGGCTGGATGTCGGCGGCATTGCCTGTTTATTTGCGCACTTTGCATAAAGACAACCCATTTTTTAGCAATATCAAATTGGTTTATACGGCATT
>CANHHI010000091.1 GCA_947460225.1 Flavobacteriales bacterium | reverse complement strand
TTGAGCGTGCCTGTTGTATTGGCTTGGCAAAATTGGGACGACCACGACCGCTCTAACCGCTATTTTGCCAGACAAATGGGCAGGGCTTATTTGGACGCTTGCTTGCCACAATCTATTTTGTTTACACAAGGCGACAACGATACTTTTCCGCTTTGGTACAACCAAGATGTGGAAAATTACCGCACCGATGTTCGGGTGATGAACATGAGCTTATTGCACGCCGAGTGGCATATCAACCAACTGAGGCAAAAAAACCACGACTCCGAGCCTTTTGTGTTGCAATTGAGCGAAGAGAAATACAGACCCTCTTTGCGGGGTTATGTAAGCATAGAACCCGATGAACACCCTTTGACAGAAAAATATAAAGACGCCCGTTTGCACGCCAAAGAAGCCTTGAAATTTATTGCCAGCGACAAACTCATGCAAGAAAACGGCTATGGTTTTTCAGATGCGATTTTGCCCACCCGCAAGGTGTTTATTAAAGTGAATAAAGAAAACGCCGTAAAAAGTGGCATTGTCAAAGCAGAAGATGCGCACCTTATGGACAGCGTTATTCAATGGGATTTAAAGGGAAATGTGCTATACAAAGCGCATTTGGCGATTTTGGACTTGTTAGCAGGTTATGAATGGGATAGACCTATTTATTTTACAGGCACGCATGATTTGGGCAACCACGAAGAATTGAGTAAATACATGGTGCAAGAAGGCATGAATTATAAATTTACGCCCATTGCCAATGCCATGCCAGACACCGCACGCATCAAAGATTTATTGCTTAACCAATATACTTGGGGCATAGAAAATCCAAAAACGTATATTGACAATTATACCTTGCGCAATCTTTTGTTTGTAAGAATTTTATACCTCAACAGTGCCGATGTGTTTGTCAGTCAAGGAGATTTAAAAACCGCCGAACAAATACTGGACAAAGCACTAAGCATTTTAGACCGTGTGGAGTGGTATTCAGGGGCAGGCGAAGGGTTTATTATTCCTTATGCTAAAAAATACAGGGAGCTTGGCGACATGGAACAGGCAGATATTTTGTACAGCAAGGCTTTGACGATTTATGGCGAGAATTTAACTTATTTTTCGGGTTTAGATTTGCGGTTTTTAGGCAGAGGTTTTGCAGAGATATACGAAGCATTGAGCCAGTTAAAGGTTGCTTTTTCTGGGCTGTCTTTGCCTTTGCAAAAAGAAAATACAGCGCGTATTAAACTTTTGTATCAACAATCATATAAAAATCTGCTCCTACACGCCATGAAAATCCAAAAGGATTATAAATTAAGCCAACAATACGCATTGGAATTGTATTATCTATCGGGTTATGGCGAAGAAGACACCGAAGGTTTAATACAGCAAATGGAACAGGATTATCAAGAATTATTTGAAGAAAAACTCGTAGAACAAATTTAAAAACACAATATTATGCCGGTTTATGTAGTAGTAGGTAGCCAATGGGGCGATGAGGGCAAGGGCAAAGTGGTGGACGCTTTGGCGGATAAAGCGGATTATGTGGTGCGTTTTCAAGGCGGTAACAATGCTGGGCACACCGTTATTGTGTCAGGTGAAAAATTTGTTTTGCACCTTTTGCCTTCTGGGGTTTTACACAAAAATGCGCAATGTATTATTGGCAATGGCGTGGTGGTGGACGCTGGGGTTTTGCTCCATGAACTGCACGAACTGGAAAAAAGAGGTTTTAGCACAGAACACGTTTTTGTGAGCGACCGTGCACATTTGATTATGCCTTATCACATTGCACTAGACAAAGCCAAAGAAAGCGCAAGAGGCGAAGAAAAAATAGGCACTACGGGCAGAGGTATTGGTCCTTGTTATGTAGATAAATATGACAGAGTGGGTTTTAGAGTGGGCGACCTCTTGGATTTTGCTACTTTTAAAGAAAACCTCAAAAAGCAATTGGATTGGAAAAATAAAATCCTCACGCAGTTGTACCAAGTAGAGGCTGTGTATTATGAACAGATTGTGGAAGAATTTGCTATTTATGCCGAAAAACTCAAAAACCGCATTATAGACGCTACACCGATACTACATAAAGCCCTGGAAGAAAATAAAACCTTGTTTTTTGAGGGCGCACAGGCTTTGATGCTGGATATAGACCACGGCACTTATCCTTTTGTAACTTCGTCTTCGCCTACGGTGGGGGCAATTGCTTCGGGTGCGGGTGTGCCTGCGCAAAAGGTAAATAGAGCTATTGGCGTGAGCAAAGCCTATACCACAAGAGTTGGCGAAGGTCCTTTTGTGACTGAGCTGAAAGATGCCTTGGGCGAGCATATTCGTCAAAAAGGCGGGGAATTTGGCTCCACAACAGGCAGACCTAGGAGAACAGGCTGGCTGGATTTGCTGGTGGCAAAGTACGCTGTGCAAATCAATGGTTTGACGGATTTCGCCATGACTAAACTAGATGTTTTAACAGGTTTAGATGAAGTGAAAGTTTGCGTAGCGTATCAAATTGATGGAAAAACCTACGATTACATACCCTCTTCGGCGCATTTGCTCGCCAAAGCAGAGCCTATCTATAAAACTTTTGCAGGCTGGCAGGAAGATATTTCTAAAATAACACGTTTTGAAGATTTGCCTAAAACCTGCCAAGATTATGTGTTGTTTGTGGAAGAACAAGTCGGCGTGTCTATCAGCATGATTTCCGTAGGCGCAGAGCGCACGCAAAATATTTACAGAAAATCACTTTGGGCATGAACGAAGAGCTATACCAAAACCCACTCGCCGAGCGTTATGCAAGCAAAGAGATGCTCGGCATTTTTTCGGCGCAACAAAAATTCAGCACTTGGCGCAAACTCTGGCTGGTTTTGGCAGAAAGCCAAAAAGAATTGGGACTAAGTATTCCCGAAGTAGCCCTTGCGGAAATGCGGGCAAATGTGGATCATATCAATTTTGATGTGGCACAAAAGTATGAAAAAGAATTGCGCCACGATGTGATGGCGCACGTATATGCTTTTGCCGAGCAAGCCCCAAGTGCCAAGGCTTTTTTGCATTTGGGCGCAACCAGTGCTTTTGTGGTGGACAACACCGACTTGATTTTGATGCGCCAAGCCCTTGTTTTGATTAAAAAAAACCTCTTGGGCATTGTGCAGGAATTGGCAAAATTTGCAGAAACACACAAAGCATTGCCCACTTTGGGCTATACGCATTTTCAAGCGGCGCAACCCACCACGGTGGGCAAAAGAGCCACGCTGTGGATACAAAGCCTTTTGCTGGACTTGGAAGATTTGGATTATAAATTAAATCATTTAAGGCTTAGGGGAGCAAAGGGTACAACGGGTACTGCCGAGAGTTTTAAAAAACTTTTTCAAGGGGATTTTGAGACGTACAAAAAATTAGACCAAAAAATTGCCCAAAAACTGGGCTTTGAAAACTTATTTGCCGTTACGGGGCAAACCTATGACCGCAAGGTGGATAGTGGCATTTTGCAATTGCTTTCGCAAATGGCGCAGTCTGCACATAAATTTACCAATGACTTGCGCCTTTT
The DNA here is from genome assembly GCA_947460225.1 of Flavobacteriales bacterium. Taxonomy (GTDB): domain Bacteria; phylum Bacteroidota; class Bacteroidia; order Flavobacteriales_D; family CANHHI01; genus CANHHI01. Next base: position 3,089 of record CANHHI010000091.1, on the reverse strand, counting down.
GCAACACCTCAAAGAAATAGAAGAGCCTTTTGAGAAAAATCAAATTGGTTCTTCGGCGATGGCGTACAAGCGCAATCCCATGCGCAGTGAGCGCATGGCTTCGCTGGCAAAATTTGTGATGGCTTTGCCTTTGTCCACCGATATGGTGGCTGCCACCCAGTGGTTTGAGCGCACTTTGGACGATTCTGCCAACAAAAGACTTGCTATACCACAGGCTTTTTTAGCCATAGATGCGATTTTGCTTTTGTGGCGCAATGTGGCGAGTTCGCTGGTGGTGTATCCCAACCGCATAGCCAAAAACATGGCAGAAGAATTGCCTTTTTTGTGCACCGAGGAAATCATTATGCACGGGGTTAAAAAAGGTTTAGACCGCCAAGAATTGCACGAAAAAATACGCATACACAGCCAAGAAGCTGCCAAACAAGTGAAAGAATTGGGCAAAAAGAATGATTTGCTTGAAAGAATTGCCAGCGATGCGTATTTTGGCACAAGTTTGCAAGATTTGGAAAAAAACTTAGACGCCAAGCATTTTATTGGCTTTGCCGTGGAACAAACGGAGGATTTTCTTAAAGAAGTAGTTACACCCATTTTGGATAAAAACAAAGCGTTTTTACCACAAGACAAAGCCCAAGAGCCTTTTGTATAATGCAAATTCGTGATATAGCCTTAGATAAAATTCTTTTTTTGGACATAGAAACGGTTCCGATATGTGCTGATTTTGCCGACTTAGACGAGCGTGGGCAGGCTTTGTGGACAAAGAAAACCGAGCGTTGGCAACACACCGAACAGACCGATGCCGAAGCCATTTACAATCGGGCGGCTATTTTTGCGGAATTTGCCAAAGTGGTGTGTATTAGCGTGGGTTTGGTGGTGAAAAAACAAGATGATTGGGTGGTGCGCATCAAATCTTTTTATGGCGATGATGAAAAAAGCATTTTGCAAGATTTTGCCTATTTGCTAGAAAACAAATGCCACAATTACTACTTGTGCGCCCACAACGGCAAGGAATTTGATTATCCGTTTTTGTCTCGCAGAATGCTGGTGCAAGGCATTACACTGCCCAATAATTTAAACGTGCAGGGCAAAAAGCCTTGGGAAACGGAGCATTTGCTAGACACCATGCACCTGTGGCGTTTTGGCGACCACAAAAATTATACCAGTTTGGATTTGCTCGCCTATACCTTTGGCATAGAAACCCCCAAATCGGATATATCGGGGGCAGACGTGGCAAGGGTGTATTACCAAGAGCAAGACCTCGCAAGGATTGTGCGCTACTGCGAAAAAGACGTGCTGACCATTATGCAGATTTTTAGGAAAATGTGCGGACACAGTCCGTTTTAATCCGCAGGCACAGCCTGTTTCATTCTGCCTACGGCAGGCGTTTAATAGCTATATCTGCCCACAAAAACAAGATAAAAAGTTCAAAAACCAAAGGTTTGGTATTATTTTTTGTGTCTTTACATTTTTTCATTTTTTCTTTTATCTAATAACAACAAAACAATGCCAAGCATTCTGTTTTTATCTTCCGCTTTGGATTCTGCAATAAGAATAGTGAGTGTAGTGAGTGTTTCTGGGTTTATTTTGCTTCTAAAATCGTAACCCGCTTTATTTAAAAACCAAATAAAAGCAAATGCACCACTGCGCTTGTTGCCATCATTAAAGGGGTGATTTTTGATGATAAAATACAATAAATGGGCTGCTTTTTCTTCAATGCTTGGATATGCGTCTTGTCCAAATACCGTTTGAAAAACATTGCCGACAATACCCGCTAAATTCCCTACTCTTTTTTCTTGTGCAAAAAGCGGGCTGGCTTCCCCTCTTTTTATCAGTTCATTTTTAAGGTGCTGTAAATCTTTGCTCAATTCTATGGCAGAAACTTTCACTTGTTCCGCTGTGCCTTTTTCAGGAAACTGATTCCTGTCATAATGGTCTAGGGATAACCAAGTGCTAGAAAAAGCCTGTATCAAAGACAAAACCTGCTTGGTATCTATTTGTTCAGATTGTGCCGTTAGTATTTTTAAATCTTCTAGTGCTTGTAAAAACTGTAATTTATTTGTTTCTAATTGTTTGTGGTTTATGGTGTAGCCCTGCACAATATGCTGTTTTAGGGTTTTTGTCGCCCATTGGCGAAAAAGAATAGCACGTGCAGAGTTTGTTCTATAACCTACTGCTAAAATTATATCTAGGTTATAAAATTGAATTTCTGTTGTCTGCGTTTTATCTTGCAATGCACCATGTTTAGTGGTATGTGCAAATTTTGCACATACCACTTCTTCTTCCAATTCTGCATCAAGGAATATATTTTTTATATGTCTTGAAACAACAGACCTGTCAATGCCATATATACTGGCTATTTCATTTTTATTTGCCCATATTGTTTCTTGTTTTGCATCTGCACGGAGTGCTAGTGCGCCATCTTCGGTTTGAAATACCGCCAATTCATTTATATTTTTCATATCAATACCCTGCAAAAGTAAAATAAAAAGCGCAAATGCGCAAAATTCTGCGGGCATAGTCCGGCGTCAGAGATGCTTTAATCTGCGGACACAGTCCGTTTTGATCCGCTTCGCGGGCAAGGCATTCAATAGTTTTGCGTAGGGGCAGACCTGTGTGTTCGCCCATTGTGTGTCCATGTTTTTGTGGTAATATTATTGTAAGTTCATTACTATTTTAATTCCATGAAAGTTTTTAATTTAATTTCATCTGCAATATCAGGTCTATTAGGTTTAATCCATTTGTCAAATATATCTTGAATAAATGGAGCAACCCAATATTGTGAGCCTTCTTCTGGTTTCATGCCCATATCCATATAATCACTATAATCTGATGAAGACATATAGTGTTCATTCAAGTAAAAAAGGTATGCAAAATGCTGAATAAAAATAGCTGCTACGTCTGTAGAAAAAATATTTAACGCGTCTATTTTATCTGATAATTCTACCCCCACATTGCCATTGCGTAAAAAAATATGATAGTAGTTATAATGCACATGGTCATTGCATCTTTGTCTAATATTTTTGTATGTCTTATCTTTTTCTAACAATTCTACCATTGACTTTAATTCATCAGATTTCTTAATATATTCTGAC
>CANHHI010000090.1 GCA_947460225.1 Flavobacteriales bacterium | reverse complement strand
TAGCAGATAGAAACATATTAGCCGACCAAGCCTACAATTCATTTTCTGCTTTCCCAGAAGATGCGTTGGTACGCATTAAACCAAGCGAGATAAAGAAAAAAGGAAACGTACCAACTAACGGAAGCATCTTCTTTACCATTTTTCAAACCTTTATGAGTGGCACTGATAAGGATGGTAAACCAGCACCTTACTTTGGAGCATATCCACCAGATTATTTTGACTTTATCATTATAGATGAGTGTCATAGAGGTGGTGCAAATGACGAAGGTAATTGGAGAGCCATTATGAATTATTTTGCCCCAGCAGTTCAGTTGGGTTTAACTGCTACTCCTAAAAGACAAGACAACGTAGATACTTACAAATACTTTGGCGAACCAGTTTACATTTATTCGCTTAAAGAGGGTATTAACGATGGTTTCTTAACGCCATTTAAGGTAAAACGCATTAAAACCACGTTGGATGATTATGTCTATACCAGCGATGACCAAATAATTGAAGGGGAAATTGAAGAAGGTAAAACCTATACCGAGAGCGATTTTAACCGCATTATTGAAATAAAGGCAAGAGAGGCAAAACGAGTTCAAATTTATATGAACGAAGCCAATCAAAAAGAAAAAGCCATTATTTTTTGTGCTACACAAGACCACGCAGCTGCAGTTCGTGATTTAGTAAACCAATATAAAACAAGCACCGACCCAAATTATTGTGTTCGTGTTACTGCCAATGATGGCGAAATAGGAGAAACGTTTTTACGAGAGTTTCAAGACAACGAAAAAACAATACCAACTATTTTAACTACATCGCAAAAACTATCTACTGGGGTTGATGCAAGAAACATACGTAACATTGTTTTAATGCGACCAGTAAACTCTATGATTGAGTTTAAGCAAATTGTTGGTCGTGGTACACGTTTATTTGATGGTAAAGAGTTTTTTACCATTTACGATTATGTAGATGCTTTCCATCACTTTGCAGACCCAGAATGGGATGGCGAACCAATAGACCCAGAACCAGAAGGCGAGCCTAAACAACCAAAGCCACCTTGCAAGGTATGTGGTCAAACTCCTTGTGTATGCGAAAAAGCACCAAAAGAACCTTGTGAAATTTGTGGCGAATTAAACTGCAATTGCAATAGAAGGCAAAAAATTAAAATAAAATTGCGTGATGGCAAAGAGCGTGAAATACAATCTATGATTGCAACTTCATTTTGGAGCGCAGATGGTAAGCCAATTTCAGCAGAGGAATTTTTAAATAACCTATTTGGAGCATTACCTAACTTATTCAAAAGCGAAGAAGAACTAAGAACCCTTTGGAGTAACCCAATGACACGAAAAGTGTTATTGGATAAGTTAGAAGAAGTTGGGTTTCCTAAAAGTGATTTACTGATTGTTCAGCAATTAGTAAATATGGAAAAGAGTGATTTGTTTGATGTATTAGAATACGTTTTTAATGGCAACTACAACTCATTAACCAGAGAGCAACGAGTAGCCGCATCACAAGCAACTATATTTGCCATACTTAACGATAAACAAAAAGAGTTTATTGAATTTGTATTAAGTAAATACGTTGAAACTGGCGTTGAGGAACTTGACCAAGAAAAACTACCAATACTCCTTACAAACAAATATCAGTCGTTAGAGGATGCTAAGGCGGTTTTGGGCAACGTTTCTGATATAAGTGCCTTATTTATAGAGTTTCAGAAGTATTTGTATGATAAGAGAGTAGCATAAATTAAGTCATGGAAAAAATTCGGGTGCTTTTGGTTGATGACGAACCAGATATTTTGGAATTGTTGCAATATAGCTTAGAAAAGGAAGATTTTCAAGTGTTTACAACAACAAGCCCAGATACTGCGCTGGCAATGGTGCAAGAAAAAAAACCGCATATCATTGTGCTGGACTTGATGATGCCTCATACGGACGGCATAGATTTGTGCAAAGCCATGCGCAAAATGCCAGAGGCAGAAGAAGCGATTATTGTGTTTTTATCGGCTTTACAAGAAGATTTTACCCAACTCACCTGCTACCAAGCGGGGGGCAACGATTATATTGCCAAACCCATACGCCCAAAACTCTTGTGTGCCAAATTGCGCAGTTTATACGCCATGAAGCACGGCACGCAACAAAATCAAGCGCATTTGCAGATTATAGCCGAAAAATACGCCATTGTGGTGGCGGGCAAGGAGCAAATTTTACCCAAAAAAGAATTTGAGATTTTGCTGTTTTTGCGCAGTAAAAAAGGCAGTATTGTGCGCCGAGAGCAACTCTTGGGGAAAGTTTGGGGCGAAGATTTTATGGCAGATGAAAGAACGCTGGACGTGCACATTGCTCGCTTGCGGGAAAAAATTGGCAAAGAGAGTATTAAAACAATTAAAGGCGTGGGATACCAATGGAACGAATAACAATGGGAACAATTGCCGTGGGCGTGCTGTTTTTTGCAGTTTGCCTGGCTTTAATTTGGTTTTTGTACAAAAAAAATCAACACATCAAATGGCTTGTTTTATTGCAAAGCCGAGAAAAAAAGACATTCCAAAGGGAATACACGGGAAATATTGCCCATGAACTGAAAACACCGCTTTTTTTAATACAAGGTTATTTGTACAATATACTAGACAACGACCAGGAAATCAGCAAAACTACCAAAGAACAACTGGAAAAAGCCCTTGCGCACAGCGAGCGCATGCACCAACTGCTCAAAGATTTGGATTTTGTGCATCAAATGGAAAAAGACAGCATTGCCATACACCCCAGTTATTTTGATATAGAAGTGTTGTGCAGGGAGATTATTTTTGAACTCCAACATTTGGCAGACATAAAATCTATACAGCTGGAAATCGTTGTGCATGCTGAAAATACTTTGGTTTGGGCAGACAGAAACCGCCTGTATCAAGTCATAGAAAATTTAATCACCAACGGGATTGCCTATAACCAAACAAACGGGAAAGTCTCTATTTTATTAAATCAAGCGCAAAATAAAGTGCAACTTTGCGTAACGGACACAGGCATTGGCATAGCGGAAAAAGACATAACCCACATTTTTGAACGCTTTTACCGTGTGGAATCCAGCAGAAACAGACAGCATGGTGGCGCAGGCATTGGACTTGCCGTGGTCAAGCAAATTTTAGATGCGCATGGCATGAGCATACAGGTAGAAAGCGCTTTGGGCAAAGGCAGTAGTTTTTGTTTTTTATTGCCGAATATCGCAAGTTAATAAAGCTCAAGCGAAAAGTATTTTACGGAAAATAGTTTTTGCAAAAGCGAAATCTGAAACCCACAGCATACCTGAGTATGTGAGGATTGGAAGATGAGATTTTGTGAAAAATATGCACCAGAAAATGCTTTTCCCTTGGGCGTTAATATTGTGTTCATATTCTATTAACACAAGGCATGTACCTTTGTCCCATAATACAAAGGATATGAAAAAATACTGGATTTTAAGTTTTGCATTACTGGCAAACCTACTGGCACAAAACACCACCGCCTCGCTCAAAGGCAAAATCACCGATACAGACAAAGAAGAAGTGATTGGCGCAAGCGTGAAGGCAGAACACCTGCCCACGGGAACGGTTTACCAAACCACCAGTTTAAACGATGGCAGTTATTATTTGAGCAATTTAAAACCAGGCGGTGCATATTTGCTCACTTTTGCTTATGTGGGCATGGACAATCAAGTGATTGGCAATGTGTATTTAGAACTTAGTTCAGATAATAAACTGGATATTCAACTCAAATCCAAAACAGAACTCAACGAAATTGTCATAGAAAATCAAGGCAAAACAGGGCAAGACTTTGGAGAAAAGCAAATTTTGCAAATTCCTACATTGAGCCGAAATTTTCAAGACCTCAGCAAAACCAGTGCCCAAGTGAGCAACAACTCTTTTGCAGGCACCAACCACCGCTACAACAACATCACCTTAGACGGCGCAACCAACAACGACGCCATTGGATTTAGCGCATCTATGGGTGGCAGCACCAGCACCTCTGGCACACCAGGCAGTAGTACACGCAGTTCCGCAGTGAGCTTGGACGCCATAGAAGAAGTGCAAATCAGCATGGCTCCTTTTAACGTAAAATTGGGGAATTTTCTAGGCGGTAGCATCAATGCCATTACCCGCAGTGGCACCAACCAAGTGGAAGGCTCCATATACGCTTTTGGCAGAAATCATTGGATTACAGGAAATCCAAAAGGGCAAGAACCAATCGGCAACAGTTTTTATGATTTTCAAACGGGCGCACGCATTGGCTTTCCGATTATTAAAAACAAATTGTTTATGTTTAGCAATGTGGAAGTGGCTAAAAGGCAAGAACCCGTGCTGTACGGCGCAGGCGAAGATGGCACTTTTATGACCAAAGAAATTGCCGAGCAAATAGCACAAAAAATAGAAAATACCTACGGCAAGCAAAACTGGCAAGCGGGCAGTTATGGCAAATACAACATTTACAGCGAAGGCGTTAAAATTTTCAACCGATTTGACTACAACATCAACAGCAAACACCAATTGACCCTGCGCAATAACTTCATTTTATCACGTGCCACCAATTTGCAACGCTCCGCCTCGGAATTTAGATTTAGCAGTCAAGATTATTTGCAGAATAACATACAAACCAGTACTGCCCTAGAACTCAAAAGCCGTTACACGGATAAACTAGCCAGCAACTTGATTTTGGGATACAGCTACAACAAAGACTGGCGAGAAACCGAAGCAAGCATTATGCCACACCTACAAATCAACGGTGTAAATGGCACAGGCAGGGTGCTTTTGGGCACAGACCGAGAGAGTGCGATTTTTAACCTCAATCAACAGGTGTATGAATACACGCACAATTTCAATTATTACCTCAATCGCCATGCCTTTACTTTCGGCACGCACAATGAATTTTACCAAATTGGCTATGGTTTTGTCAATGCGTGGAACGGACGTGTGGAATACAGCTCCTTGGACAATTTTTTAAACGACAGCCCCAGCAGAATCAGAGGCACGTACCACAACGAAAACAACAGCCGAGATTATTTGCTCAAAAACCCTTCGGCGACTTTCCCCGTTTTACTGTCCAGCGTGTATATCCAAGACGATATACGCATCAGCAAAAATTTTGAAATTTCCCCCGGCATACGCTTTGACGGCTCTTTTGTTCCCATAAAACCCAAACAAAGCCCTTTGCTGGAAAGTTCAGCTTTATCGGTGAGCAGTTTAAAAAATAAATTTTTAAACAATGTGCAATATAATCCACGCATAGGCTTCAACTGGGACATCATGGGCGACAAAAAATACATCATGCGTGGCGGTACAGGCATGTTCTCTGGGCGCATTCCCTTTGCTTGGCTGGCTTATGCTTATTACAACAACGGCACAGACTTTACCACCTTTGACATCAAACCCAATGCGCCTACCCTATTGCCCACCGACCCAGAAGACATGGCAAATTATGCGCAGGGCATCAACGCAACAAACAGCATACAAATTGATTTGATTTCCGACAAATTCAAAATGCCCCAAGTATGGCGTTCCCAGCTGGCTTTTGACATCATGTTGCCGGGCAATTACAAATTCAGCACCGAAGTGCTTTACACAAAAGTCGTCTCTGATTTGCTTTTTCAACAAGTAAATGTAAATGCCAGCAACCCACAATATGCTGCCTACGACCAGAACAACCAGCAACCCATTTACAGCGGTAGTTTAGATAAAAATTTCTCCAACGTGTTTTTGCTATCCAACACCAACAAGGGCTACCGTTACAGCATCAACACGCAATTGAGCAAATCTTATGATTTTGGCTTGAATTTCAGCATCAGCTACGCCTACGGCAGAGCCTTTGATATCACCAACGGCGTGCGCAATTCCATGGAGTCCAACTGGCAACTCAACCAAGCCCTATCCCCCAACAATCCAACCTTAGCCGTTTCAAATTTTGACATTCCCCACAAAGTGGTGGTGAATCTTGGCTACCAAAAAACGTGGAACAAATACGCCAGCAGTCGGTTTTCCGTTTTGTTCAGCGCACAGTCTGGCAATCCATACACCTGGACGGTCATCGGCGACCCTATCACAAAAACGGGACAACAAGTGAGTTTGGCGTATATTCCCCAAGACCTTGCCGAAGCCCAAAGTTTAATTGCCAACACCGACCAAGCGCAGAATTTTTGGAATTTTATTGAGCAAGACGCTTACCTCAGCAGTCGCAAGGGCGAATTTACAGAGCGCAACGCCGCCCGCACACCTTGGAACATCACCGCAGACGCTCGCTTTTTGCAAGATGTCCATTTTTACAGCAAAAGCAAAAAGCACACCCTCCAATTCAGCATAGACCTGCTTAACGTGCCCAACCTACTGCACAGCACTTGGGGTAAAATTTACTTCGTGCCCAATACTTTAAATTCTTCGGCGGATTTGGGCTTAAAAAATGGTAAATTTAACAACAGCGACAAAACCGTAAAATTTGACTTTGAAGCACCCACCACCAAGCCCTACTCCATAGACCCCTTGGCATCTCGCTGGCAAATGCAAGTAGGCATACGCTACATTTTCTAACGGACATTGTCCGTTTTGATCTGCGCACATTGTGCGTTTTAATCCGTGCTACGCACGGGCAAGTTATCAAATTCCCCCTTTGAAAAAGGGGGTTAGGGGGATTTTCTCTGCTTTGGCAGGCACGCACATCGTCCGTTTTGGTCTGCACCTACGGTGCAGGCGATGCACAGGTAACATGCAAGGGTTGCCCTTACGTTTTGGCATCAAAGATATTTTTGCGTTTTAT
>CANHHI010000089.1 GCA_947460225.1 Flavobacteriales bacterium | reverse complement strand
CTCGTCGCATCCTGGGGCGGAAGTACGTCCCAAGGGTTTGGCTGGTCGCCAATTACAGCGGTACGTGAGCTGGGTTCAGAACGACGTGAGACAGTTCGGTCCCGATCGGGTGTGGGCGTTAGAATTTTGCGTGAGGCTGACTCTCGGACGAGAGGACCGAGTTGGACAAACCTCTGGTGTATCAGTTGTGCCGCCAGGTGCAGTGCTGAGTAGCTACGTTTGGAAGAGATAAATACTGAAAGCATCTAAGTATGAAACTCGTCACAAGATTAGAATTCATTTGAGGAACGTTGTAGACTACGACGTTGATAGGCTACAGGTGTAAAGGTGGTAACATCAAAGCCGAGTAGTACTAATCATCCGAAGGACTCTGTATTTAGCTAGGTTTATTACACACATTATTTTCAAAGAAGATATAGTTTTCTAGGATTAAATTAAACGATAAGAGTAATTAGTTGGTTTATTGATTAGAAAGCGATTGGATAGGAAGAGTTTTATCCATTGAGAATAGTAACTGGTGTTTTGTTTAAGTTGTGCTGGCATGATTTAGGTAATATATCCGCTGATTGTAAAAGATTGGTTGTAGAAGAGTTACAAAGAATTTAGGGCGATTATAGCAGTGGTGATCACCTCTTCCCATATCGAACAGAGCAGTTAAGCCCACTAGCGCAGATGGTACTTGGTGTATACCTGGGAGAGTATGTCGTTGCCCATTTTTAAGAATCCGCTTGGTAGAAATACCAGGCGGATTTTTTTTGTTTATAAGGTTTAAAATAAAGCTTAGAAGTATTTGGGTATAAGTTTGAAGAAAAATAAAATTTTTGCAGTTGACATAAACGAAAACATGTGCTGTTTATTTTATTACCTTTGTGAAAAAAAAACATGCAAAAACTTTTGATCGTAGCGCACCCCAATTTACAAGGGTCTATTTTTAACAAAAACATTGTGAAAGGATTAAGTAATGTGCCAAATTTGTTGGTTCGGGACTTATATGCTTTATACCCAAACAAAGAAATAAACGAAGAAATAGAAGCACAACATTTGCTTGCCAGTGAACAGTTAATTTTTCAATTTCCTTTATATTGGTATCAAGCACCTTCTTTGATGAAGGCATATCAAGACACGGTTTTGACCAAGCGATTTGCTGTTGGGCGTGAGAATATTCAAAAATTATCAGGCAAGAAAATGCTTTTATCTGTAACAATAGGCAATACCGAGGAAAACTATATGCAGGGCGGTAGAATTGCGATGCCTGTGCTGGATTTGTTAGCTCCTTGGCGGGCTTGCGCAAGGTATTTTGATATGGAATTTCAAGAGCCTGTTTTGTCTTATCGTTGTCATGATGTGGGTGGGGAATTGACGGAGACACGTGTCCAAGAGATGGTAGGTAAACATACACAAACCTTAAAGTCTAGCTTGTCTATATGAATTTGGAAAACGCAAAAACCTTAATTTTTAAAGCCAAAATCACGCCCAAGAAAGTGGGGCAGTTTGTGTGTGTCTGGAAGAGAGGCGCAGACGGAACTACGCAACCCTATAGTCTAGAAGATCAATTGGAGACAATGGAAATTGAGGTGGAGAAAGAAGACAAACAAGGCAAATTTGTGTTTCCAAAGGCAGTGCTTGTGGAACAAGGTATTATTTCTGTGCAAGGGAAAGGTGGCAAAAGAGGTATGCGTGTGTATCCGCCATGGGATATAGCAGATAACGCACAGGCTAAAAAAACGCAAAGCTGGCAGTTAAAGTATTTTAAAAAAGGTTAAAAGTAACTTTTTGCCCAGCTGTAGTGATTTAAACAAGAAAATGTGTAAAAGTTTTGTGATGATACACTTTTGCCTTATCTTTGCACAAAAATAAACAAGGGTCTTGACTAGCAAAATTTAATAATTTTGCTAGTCAAGACCCTTTTAATATCCAGGTTTAGCAACAGGCGAACAAAGTCTTTATGTGCGTACGCAATCCGAAGATGCTTTGCGTTATCATGTTTATGTAATACCGTTGCGTTACGTAAATGCAACCCCGCCAAGTGTAGCTTATGACGGTTTATCTATAACCCTAGGTGCTGGAAATATTTTTCACATCATTACTTCCTGTGATTTCAGCATGATTAAATTATCTGTTAAGGATTTTGATGGTACTCCGATATTAACAAGCGCATTGGCTGTCATATCCTTAAGTAACGGAATGGCTAAATACACTTTTACCAATAGAGGAACCTTTTATACCATAACCTATGCCTTGACAACACCTACAAAAGATGCTACAGGCAATACTTTAATTGAGAATGCAGAACAGTTGCAGAATATTGGTAGGTGCCCATCATATCCTCCTGATGGGCAATATAAGCAAATAGATGATATAGATTTAAGCGTGATAAGTAGTTTTAAGCCTATTGGTGAGACTGGTAATCCATTCACTGGAAAGTATGATGGCAATGATTACCTAATCAGAAGCTTAAAAATAAGAGACCAACCACTAGATGTTCATCTTGGATTATTTAGGGTTGCACAAAGTGCCACGATAACAAGAGTTGTTGTAATTTATGCGGCATTATATGGTACAGAGTCTAGTCAGGTCTATTGTGGTGTTCTGGTAGGGAACTCAATAGGAGCAACGATTACAAAATCGCATGCTTGGGGCACAATAATGGGTGGGCGTGATAATCAAGCGGGAGGTTTGATCGGAGGAGGAACGGGTACGGTAAGAGAAAGCTATGCCAGCGTTGATATAACAGGTGATAGTCAATTAGGCGGATTGATAGGTTTTAGCAGAGGATTTACTATTGAAAATTGTTATGCAACTGGTAATGTTAGCGGTTATAGAGAGATAGGTGGTTTAGTTGGGCACTTAATGCTTTCTAGATTGTCTAACAGTTATGCAACGGGTATAGTCAGTGCGAGTGCTGTTATTAATCCAGCCGTTCATGGTTTAGTGGGACAAAAATCTAATAATTCTACGGTATCAAACAGTTATTATCCAAATACCCGTGTGCAATCGGGCATTGGGTTTATGCCTTCCGAGTTTCCTGGATTGCCGGCAAATTTTACGAAAGCAGATTTTGATTGGGATTTTGAAAATACTTGGCATTGGGTGGGTAACGGTCAATGGCCAGTGTTTAAATTTTAATAACACCCCAAAAATACTAACCCCCACTTCGGTGGGGGTCGTTTTTGGGCTTATATTTTTCATGAAATACATTTTGCTTGGGCTTAAATTGATTATCTTTGCTGTTATATTCAATAGCGTGATGAAAAATATTAAAATAGAAATCAAATGGGCAGTTATATTTTCTGTTGTGGGTTTGCTGTGGATGGTTTTAGAAAAACTTTGCGGCTTGCACGACAAGTACATAGATTATCATGTCTATTTGACTAATTTATTTGCCATTCCAGCGATATGGATTATGGTTTTGGCACTCAAAGACAAAAAAAAAAATAGTTATGCGGGTAAAATGACTTACCTACAAGGTTTAGTTTCAGGCATCATATTATCTATTATCATATCCCTGATTAGTCCTTTAACGCAGTGGATTACGTCTTACGTTATTACGCCTGCGTATTTTGCCAATGTAATACTGCGCAGTGTAGAATTGGGATATTATCAAACAATTGCTGATGCGCAAGCAAATTTCAATTATAAAAATTACGCTATGCAAGGTATGGTCGGTGCTTTGGTGATGGGTATGCTAACCACAGCTATTGCAATGATTTTTTTGCGTACAAAAAGTAAGTAAATCACCTTTGCACTTTACGAGCTATGTCAAAAAAATACTATTTTGCTTCGGATTTTCACTTGGGACTGGGTACGCATGCCGAGAGTTTGGCTCGGGAAAGGAAAATATGTGCTTGGCTAGATGCTTGCCAAAAAGATGCTTTGGCGATATTTTTGCTGGGTGATATTTTTGAGTTTTGGTTTGAATACAAATACACTGCCCCAAGAGGTTTTGCAAGGCTTATGGGCAAAATCGCAGAAATAACCGATAAAGGCATTCCGGTGTATTTTTTTAAAGGCAACCACGACATGTGGACTTTTGGCTATTTGGCAGAAGAATTAGGGGTACACGTGGTGGAAACGGATTTTTTGGAATTAGAACTTTTTGGTAAAAAATGTTTGATTGGGCACGGCGATGGCTACGGCAAAGGCGATTACGTGTATAAAATTTTGAAAAAAATATTTAGAAATAAATTATTTCAGTGGGTTTTTGCCAGACTGCACCCCAATTTGTCGTTTTATGTGGCTAAAATATCCAGCAAAAATTCCAGAAAATACAGCCAGGACAAAGACAAAATTTTTAAGCCAGCCACAGAATTGCTCTTGGGTTATAGCCAAGACACGCTTGCCCAAAAACACATAGATTATTTCATTTTTGGGCACAGGCATTTGCCTTTGGATTTGCCCCTTCACGGAAAATCCAAATACCTAAACACAGGCGACTGGATTAGTTATTTTAGCTACGTAACGCTCACAGAAAACGGCGAGGCTACGCTTCGTTATTTTGAAAATCAATAAAATCTTTTAAGTCTTCGGCTTTGCCAGCTTCCCAATCGGGATTTTCTCCTTGTGCCTGTCGTATTTCCTGCAAAGCATCTGCCATGGCAAAATACATAGACCGCCAAGGGTGCTTTTCAGCAAGCGATGTGGCATAGTCATTCAATTGCGCCATGCCGTCGGCTAACAGGCGTGCATCGGTGTGCACGGGCAAAGATTCCAAAATGGAAAAACATTCCAAAATGGTTTGGGAATCTTGTGCAGACACGGCGAGTGCTATCCAATAAGGCAAGTGATGCGACAAAGAAAAAGTATTTGCCCAAATAGCCGTCAGCAAAATAGACCGAAATACAACGTCTTGCTCGTTTTTAATGCAAGTTACCAGTATTTCCATAGCCTCTACTTGGCGCAAAGACGAAAGCACCGATAAAACCTGCGTGTTGATTTGGGCATCTTGATTTTTCCTGAGCAGTTCCACAAGAATGGGCACAGTCTGGGCAGAACCCTGCTCGGCAATTTGCACAAGCAATTCCTTGGCATTTTCTGGACGAATGCGTTCCAGCTCTTGGTGTAGATTTGGTAATGATTTCATAAATAAGCGAGCGCAAAGGTAAAAAATTATGCCGAAAATTCCTATCTTTGCCCCTTGTAGTCCATTCAGAAAATGAAGAAATTTACCTTAAAATTATTTAAAACCTTATTACCGCTTGGCTTGGGATTTTTAGTGGCTTGGATGTCTTTTTTGGGTCTGAGCAGCGAGGAGCTCCAATTTCTTTGGCAAGGATTTAAAGAAATGAGTTATTTTTACATCGGTTTATCGGTTGTATTTAATTTGCTCAGCAATTTTAGCCGTGCCAAGCGTTGGCAGTATGTATTGGAAAATATGGGCTACACCGTGCCGTTTTGGCACGCTTACCACGCCGTGATGATTAGTTACTTTGTCAATACTGCTCTTCCTAGAGTGGGTGAAGCCAGTCGGGCAATGGTCTTGCAACGCACAGACAACGTGCCTTTTGCCAAGGGTTTTGGGAGTATTTTTGCGGAAAGAGCCGTGGATATTGTGATGCTTGCGTTGATAGCGGTGCTTACGTTTTTTATGCAGTTGGATAATGCCAATGTTTTGCTGGAAAATATACGCACAAATCCAGCATTTAACGATTTAAAAAGCAATCCCTTGGCGGAGCAAATCAAAGAAATAATAAGCTATGTGATGATACTTGCCTTTTTGTCCGTACTGACTTTATTTGCGCTCAAACCGCTGTTTAGACATAAAGTCAAAGGCATGTTGGTGGGTTTTGTGCAGGGTATATGGCATACTTTGGACAACCCTAAACGTCTCCAGTATTTAATCCATACTTTTATCATTTGGGGCTTGTATGTGGTTTCCTTTTGGTCTTGCTTTCAGTCTCTGCCAAGCACGTCCCTTGTGCCTTGGGCGGGTATTTTGGTGGCTTTTATTGCGGGTTCTTTGGGGGTTGCTTTTATTCCTGGGGGCATTGGCGCATATCCTTTGCTGGTGGCTGTCAGCAGTAGCTTATACATGGGTAAAACCACAACGGGCATACATTTAGACGCTTTGGCTTTGGGTTGGATGGCTTGGTTGGCGCAAACCCTTAGCGTGGTGTTTTTTGGTGCTATATCATATTATGCTTTGAACAGAAGAAAAAAATAACATGCAGATAGAAAATAAAATAAAAACTTTAGCGGAATTACTGCCCATTTTGGAGCGCATGAAAAAACAGGCGCAAAAAATAGTATTTACAAACGGTTGTTTTGATATTTTACACAAAGGACACGTGAGTTACCTGCACCGCAGTAAGGCTTTGGGCGATTTGCTGGTGCTTGGTTTAAACAGTGATGCTTCCGTGAAATGCTTGGGCAAAGGTGCAGACAGACCTATTAACGGCGAGCAGGATAGGGCTTTTGTTTTGGCTGGCTTGGAAAGTGTTGATTTTGTGGTGATTTTTGAAGAAGAAACGCCTTTGTCTTTAATTTTGCAAATCATGCCTGATGTGCTGGTAAAAGGTGGGGATTACGACCCTAATGGCACAAATCCAGCGGATAAAAAATACATTGTGGGCAGTCAGGAAGTCTTGGCGCAGGGTGGGGCGGTGCATGCCATAGATTTTGTGCAAGGGTTTTCCACCACAGAAACCTTGAAAAAAATAAACAAAATTTCAGAAAAATAGTGTGATTAAAATTTGTACATTTGTATTTATGTTAAACAATAAAAAATGTGCAAACGTTCTTGGGAGTAAGAACAGCACGCAGGTTAATCTTTCAAAGATAAAAGGGGGTTGCACGCAGAACCCT
>CANHHI010000088.1 GCA_947460225.1 Flavobacteriales bacterium | reverse complement strand
TTCTGGTTTTGCTATGATTTTTGGTGGATTGACCGTCCAAAAATAAAATAAATCGTCTGCGCCTATTTTATCATCTCTATTGGAAATCAAATAACCTTTCTTTTCATTTAACAAAACCATGCCAAAATCATCAAAGCTAGAATTGATAGGCTTGCCTAAATTTTCCGCCTTGCTATAGCTACCATCGGCGTTTATTTTGCTTTTAAATAAATCAGCACCGCCGTATCCTGGTTTGCCATAAGAAGCAAAATAAAGATAGTCTTCAAAAACAAAAGGAAAGACTTCATGGCTAGCCGTGTTAATGTTTGTATCTAACATTTTGGGTGTAGTCCATTCGTTTTTAATATTTTTACGACTTATAAAAATATTCATTTTTCGTTCTGGACTATCTTGATCTGACACGAAATAAAGCGTTTTATTGTCTTTATCAATAAAAGGGTGGGTGTAGTTGTGGGCAGGCTGACAGAAAGGCAAGGTTTCCTCCTCGCCCCAAGAGCTGTCCTTAGCATTATAATAACTACTAACAATACGCAAAGTATTGCTGCCATCTTCCGCCATTTTATTGCGTTTGTTGGCGTTTTTTGTGTCTAGTAATTTTTTCTTTTCAGAATTATTCATGGTAAAATAAAGCGTTTTTTTATCGCTACTCATGCTGGGTGCGCCTTGGTGAAAGCGGGTTTCTGGAAAATCTTTCAGCAATTGTGCATTGCCAAAACGCAGGCTGTCTTTTAGTTTAAAATAGCGCATTTGATAAAACTCTGTTTCACCTTCTTTACTTTTTTCAGGTGCAGAACTTAACACTCCTTGATTAAATAATGCAATGCCTAAGTTTCTATCGCCTGTATTGAGGTTTGTTTTTTTGATATAAGTGTGTGGATTGATGCTATCGTGTTCAAATACATATAAACAAGACTCTCTTTGTAGTTTAGCAAGGGCTAAGTATTTACTTTCCGTAATACTGGCTAAAATATTTTCTACTTCTTCACATTTAGCATTTGTTCTAAGCAAGTCGCAATAGATAATCTTGATGCTGTCTTTTGCAGGATCGGCAACGTCCATATATTTTTTATACCAAACCATGGCAGCTTTATAATTAAAAAGATTTTTGTAAGCCCCTGCAATTTTTGCATAAATGCGTGAATGATTATTATTATCTTGTTGTTTACTGGATTTTTCTTCTGATTTTTTATACAAAACAATGGCTTCTTCAAATAAATTTAAACCATTGAGTTCATCGGCTTTTTGTTCTACACTGCCTATTTTTTCGACTTTTTGCGCTTGCACAGAAACCCAAAAAAAACAGAAAACACACAAATACTTTTTCATAATCTATACTAATTAAAAACGTGGGATAACAACTTTTGTTTTCTTTTCTTTGGGAATAGCCCAAAGCAACATCACCTCGTGGTCGCCTTTTGAAGCCCTGCGAATGGCACCAAAATTCCAGCCAAAAGCATAAGCAAGTTTGATATTTTTATACACTTGAACGAGTATGCTGCCATATAAATCGTTATTGGTGCGGTATGCTACACCCAAGCCGACAAATTTGTAAATTAAAAATTGCACACGAAAATCAGCCGAAAGAGGTGCACCATAAACATACCGCAGGATAGTGCTGATGTCTAAATCTAAATTTTTATGCAAGGCAAATTCATAGCCACCACTGAGTTGCAAATGAATTTCTTTGCCATTAAAATTGGTTAGTGCTTTGTTTTCTTTGCTTAGGGTATTGTGTAAAAATCGGTTGGTGGACAAACTTACATAAAAGCGAGGACCATAAAAATATAAACCCAAACGCAAATTAGGCATTACCAAAAGACGGGTGTTTTGAAACAAAGGATCTTCGGGATTTTGCAAACTCAGCCGATTAAACAAACTTTGTCTAAACACAATGACTGGTGCCAAGCCAAAACTCATAAAATAATCTTTTTTGAGACGCAAGTTGTAGGCGTAATTCAGTGCCAAATCATACTGCTGGTGCACATTGATTTGGTCTCGCAAAAGACTCACGCCTAGGGAATTATTTTTAGGCAGAGGCAAACTGAAATCAAAACCTTGAAAATTCGGCGCATTTTTCACGCCCACCCATTGGCTTTTGTGAAAAAACGCACCGTTGATATATTCATAAGAACCAATTGCCGCCACATTGCCAAAAGGCTGATGAATGCCAAAAAGTGAAATATGGTATTGGTTTTGCGCTTGTAAGCGAGCAAAAGAGCCGACTGCAAAAATGTACCAAAAAAAGATGATGTGTAGCTTTTTCATGTTTTTTAAGTAAAGTTAAATAAATATTTGAATTATGTTAATGTTTGGATAAAAAAAATTAACTTTGGTTATAAATAGTTTTCGAATGAAAAAGAAAGTACTCGTTTTTTTCAGTTTAACATGGTGTATTGCCAATCAAAATTTAGCGCAATCCAACGTTCAATCAGATATAGATTATGGCACGAGTGCTTTTTGCTCGCCAAGCACAAGTAGTTTGGTGTTCAAGCCACAAGTTAAAGTTAAAGGAGGCGTTTTCTCCGTAACGCCCACGGGAAAAGGCGTGTCTGTAAATGCCAGCACGGGTGATTTAACCATTGCAGTGGGTGCAGGTGGAGAATATGAAATTGCGTATTCCTTTGGTTCAACAGGCGTTGATGCGTATAGGGTTGTAAACTCTACCATTCCAACAGGGTATATTTTTCTGGATTTGGGTTCTGGATTTAATACGCAAGCTAGTTTAGCTTTTATGTCTATGGGTTCTAACGGAAAAGCCCAAATTTCGCAAATCAAAGTAGATCATACCAGCAGGTCGGTGGAATTGCCTATCGTAGGCAATATTCCAGGAACGACGGATTTTTCCGCTCCCCACGTGGCTTATCCACCAGCGGGATTGGGTTTAGATGATAGAATATATGGCACCGCTGGAGGAAACATCTATTATATGCTGGCAAGCACGGGACAAAATAAAAGAGTGGGTACAATATACATAGAAAGTAATGGAAAATCATTGACAACCAAAGCTACGTCTTACCAATTAACTTTTGATGCGCTAGGAAACTTATATTATACACAAGATTTAGGGAATGTATATAGAGTACCACTCAGCGAATTGCAAAGAGCCGAAGCTAATGCCGATAATTATAACTATAAATTAAAATGGGACGCAAAACTTATTTTACTCAACAATGGACAAGTCGCTCCGCCTTCTGGGGGAGATTTAATTTTTGATGACCAAAATTATCTCATTATTGTAGGAAATTTTTCAAATTCACCCACCGTATTTAAAGCGGAACAAACAAAAAGTACAAATGCAACAGTTGCAGATGGCTACGCTTATCAGTCCGTTACATATAGTGTCATTCAAAAATTTGATGTGCTTGCAAATGCTGGACGCCCAACAGGTATTTTTAGAGATGCCGAAAATTGCGTTTATTATAGTTTAGTAAATGACCAAACAGCTTTGTACCGTTTATTTGGTATGACCGCAGGTTGTGCTTCACAGGGCACGATTAAACAAAAAATAACTATATACCCAAAATCTGTTGCTGCTAAATTGGTTTACCCTACTATATGTCCGGCAAATGGTTTTTTTACGCCTCAAATAAATGGAGCGGGTGTTATTGGTGCGCTCACAGTCAATAAAACGGGTTTAGATATACAAGCGGGAACGGGTGTGGTTAATATCAGTAAAAGTTTACCCGGAACTTATACAATTACCAACGCCATCAATGCTTCTGGTGGTTGTGCAGCGTCTTCGCAAAGTTTTGATGTAACTATTGCTCGCCCCAGTGTGTCGGCGCAAAATGTTACGGTTTGCCCAGAAGGAACAGCTGCGATGTCTCAGGTGCTTCTTAATCCTGTGGCAAGCAATAATTATCAAGTATTTAGCTTAGACAACCAGATTGTATCCAATTCAGATGTTATAAACATTGGAAAATGGAAAATAGTTGCCACAGATAAAACTTCACAGTGTTTTTCAGAAGCTCTTTTTGATGTGCTTGGCAGAAATACGCCTACTATATCGGTTACAAACCCTTCTGTGTGTGGTAAGAATCCTTTTGATTTGAATAAGCTACTTATAGATGTTGATGGGAAAGGCTTGGTAGGCTATACCACTCAATTTTTACAGCAAGGTAAACCTATCAGCAATATAAATGCTGTGTTACCCGGTGCGTATGCTCTTAAACTCACCCAACAAAGTAGCAATTGTGTTTTACCAGCTGTTGATTTTAGTATAGAATCCACCATAGAGGACAAAACAACTTTTGCAATGACCAATAATATCTGTCAAGGCGAAGATATTGTGGTGCAGACTGCCCCTGCAACGCTGGGCGGAATATTTAGTTACGCAATTAGCGCAACAAACCCAGTATTTTCAAATAATGTAGGCGACGGTTCTGTTTTAAACACAAACACAGGAACGGTAAAGAACGCAAAAGCCAATACGACTTACCAAATTAGATACAGTACCAAAGGCACAACCAATTTGTGTCCTGCTGAATTTATAAATACCGTAGAAGTCAAACCCGTGGTGCTTTGTCCGCAAAATGTACCCGTAACCTTGCACCCAATAGCAGGAACTTGCTTGGCTACTTATGTTTGGGGCGATGTCTCTCAGGTGAACCCTTGCGGGGTACTTGACCAAATAGACGTTACGCAAGCCAGTACGGTAGTTTATACGACTAAAACGCCAAGCGTACAAAGTTGGAATGGATTTCAGGCGGGTTTAGATTATGAAGTGTCTTTTTTATACAAACACGCAAGTGCAACAGCAGTATGTAAAGCATCAGTATCAGTTAAAGATATAGAAGCACCAATACTGACCTGTCCAACTGTTAGCACACCTTACAAAGAAGGCGATACGTATCCAGATTTAACAAAACTTCCAGGATATGTAAGCAGTGATAATTGCGCCATAACAAGCCTTACACAGAGCCCAGCCCTTGGAGGCAAATTTAGTGCAGTGGGTGAGTTTGTTTTCAATTTGACAGCCATAGACAAAGCGGGCAATAAGTCCACCTGTAAAACGGCTGTGAATGTCATTGGCAATACGCCTGTAAATTGCCCCACAGAAGTAACAGGAAGTTTGAGTGATTTATGCAATTCTACTGTGCCAGACTTGCGTAGGAATTTATTAGATGCAAACCCAACCTTGCAGTCAAAAATTACTTTTCCAAGCAATTTTCAAAATCCAGCACCAGGGAGCTACGTGCAGGGAGGCGTAACCAATGCGACAGTTTTTTATCAAATAGACAATGCGGCAGTGCAAAGTTGCACCGTGCCACTTACTTTCAATGACAAGACAATACCTGTCTGCGAAACCAAGAATATCAGTAAATTTTTAGAACCTGCGGGTAATTTTATTTTGTCTTTGGGAGATGTGTTATTGTCTGGGCATGATAACTGTACTTTGTCAAAAGATTTGGTTTATACCTTGAGCAAGTCCAATTTTGATTGCACAAATATCGGTGAGAACACGGTAAGCATTCAAGTGAAAGACCAAGCAGGAAATGTAGGCACTTGCTTGGCAAAAGTTACCTTAGCAGACAACATCGCACCTGA
Organism: Flavobacteriales bacterium; assembly: GCA_947460225.1. GTDB lineage: Bacteria > Bacteroidota > Bacteroidia > Flavobacteriales_D > CANHHI01 > CANHHI01. Next base: position 1,287 of record CANHHI010000088.1, on the reverse strand, counting down.
AATAATTTGTCCAGCGGATATTATTACGCATATCAACAGTACAAAAACAGAAAAAAGCAAAAAGAGAACGACACAAGTGAATAATAAATCGCTTTTGTGTGATATATCTATTGATAGTCCTGTGTTGCAAGCGACAGATAAATGCGGCATCGCAAGTATTAGCTATGAAGTGAAAAATGAGCAGTTAGCTATTGTGCAAGCCTTGCAAAATTTAAGCAATGGACAAAGCACAGTGAATTTTACTTTGCAAGAAGGGGCTTACAACGTAAACTGGATAGCAAAAGACAAATCTGGAAACAGCAAGAGTTGTGTGCAAAATGTAACAATAGTAGATGATATGGCATTGGATTGTGCTGCTATTTTCCCCGCTTTGCAAACCACGCTCAGCGAAGCGGATTGCGTGGCACAAATAGATTTTGCCCCAACTTTGCCAGCCTGTTATACTGTTTTTAATAATAAAAATGACAAGAGCAGTTTTGTAAAAGAAGTTTTTGAGATAACACCAACAAGAACACAATCTGGTGTAAAAATAGAAATACCCAATGAGGTAACATGGACGATTATTAGTCCAAATGGTCACACCTTGGCTTGTGTGCAAGCAGTAACGGTGGCAAAAAATATAGCCCCAGTATTGGATTGCCCGACAACAGGACTCACCACTTTATCCGTAGATGCCCAATGTCGTGTGCCAAATTACAATCCTTATGCCAGTGTGGCGGGTTGTTCGGCATCGCAAGAGCCTTTGTTGCAAGTTTATGAACAAGGTGTGGCAAATCCCATACAAAAAACCAGCGAGGGCTATGTGTTGGATTTGAATAAAACAAATAACTATACTGTTGCATTTACTGCCCAAGATATTCGTGGAAATGCGAGTACTTGCAATTATCAAGTGGCATTGATAGATGATATTAAACCCGAAGTTTCCTTAGATGGCACAATTGCCGTGAGTATTCAAAATTGTTTGGGCAATGTGGATATAACCTTGCCTGTGTTTAGAGATAATTGTAAAAATAGCCTGATTATAAACTATAAAATTACCAACAAGTCAACAGGAGCTATTTTTCAACAAGGTAAAACAGGCATTACGCAAAGCAAAATGCTATTCAGCAATGTACCGCTTGGCGATTATATGCTAGAAGTTACCGCAGTAGATGCGCAAAACAACCAAGCATTGGTTCAGTATGATTTTACGGTGCAAAGCTATTCTACACCAAAAGTACGCAATTTAAGCAATGACCAGCAGTTTGATAATGATTTATACCTGTGTTCAGGCACGGTAAATTGGAG
>CANHHI010000087.1 GCA_947460225.1 Flavobacteriales bacterium | reverse complement strand
TTCTTCCAAAGCCAAAGCTGTTGGTTTAGGCAAACGTTCGTAGTACTTAGAAATCTCAATTTGCTCGCTATTTTCTTGATGATCTTCCATGTTGTCTGACAAAATAGAAAAATCTTCTAGTTTTTGCAAAAGCTCAGTTTTCATTTCCAAATTGATTTGGTTTGCTCTACGGGCTATAATATTTATAGATTCATAAATATTCCCTGTTTGCTCCTCTAAGTGCGTATTACTACGGGTAATTGTACTTTTAGATGCTTTACTGGTTTTATAAGACATAACTAGGTTTTTATAATTTTAGTATTCTTCTTGCTCTTCTTCTTGGTCTTCTGTGTAATTGCTTTCTTTTTCTAGCACACGCTGGGCTTCTTTATAAAAAAGACTGAGTTCTCTCATTTTTTTGCTTTCTGGAAAATTATCCACAAAAGCGTAGTAATCTTCCATCACACGCTGATAGCGTTCCATTTTCTTGTGTTCAACGCTTTTTTTAGCGAATTTATACGCTGCTTTGACAATTTTATACTGAATATCTTCTTGGTATGGGTTGCCTGGGAAATCCCTAAGCACCAATTTAAAAGCCACTTGTGCTGCATTTAACTGCCCCATTTTATAATACAAATTTGCCCAATTGTACATCTTGGTTTCTTGCTTGTAGCGCAATTTATCCAAAAGCATATTGGTGCTATCCATCAAATAACTTTCCGGATAATATTCAGAAAAGGCTTTTAGACTCTCAATGGCTTCGTAAGTTTCCGCCTGCGACAAATTCACAGGAGGCGCATTTTTGTAGTGGCACAATGCCGATAAAAAAGAACATTCCTCTTCTTTATCGCTATTGGGAAATAATTTGGTAAATTGGTCAAAGTGATAGGCAGCTTCGTAGTAAAATTCAAGTTTATACAAACATTTCGCCCGCAAATAATACAATTCTTCTGCTTTTGCTGTGCCCCGCAAGTAGGTGTAAACATCTTCTATCAGTGGCAAGGCTTTGGCATATTTTTTCTTTGCGTAATATTCTTTGGCTTTTTCTTCTTTTAACAACAAATCTCTACTTTTGAGCAAAGACTCGTAGCTATTTTTCCCACAAGCTGTGAAAAACAGAACCAAAGCCACCAAGAGCATTTTTGCGTGTAGAATACGAAACATAGCGTAGAAACTAGGACAAAGATACGAAAATTTTTTATAAGTCAAAATGCTTTGCCGTGATTTTGTATTTTCTAAAAAATACCTTAAATTTGTACCTTGAACTGTTAGAAAATTATTGTGGATATTTTTGAAAAAATCAAGCAAAATCCTGGTCCTTTGGGAAAATACTCTCGTGATGGACACGGTTATTTTTTCTTTCCCAAGTTGGAGGGACCTATCTCTAACCGTATGTCGTTTAGGGGAAAAGAAATGCTGGTTTGGAGTATGAACAATTATCTAGGGTTTGCCAATCACGCAGAGCTTAGACAAATAGATATACAAGCTGTGCAAGAGCATGGTTTATCTGCGCCTATGGGTGCACGCATGATTACAGGGCAAACGGCAGCGCATGAGAAAACAGAGCGGGCTTTGGCAAAATTTGTAGGCAAACAAGCGGCTTATTTATTGAATTTTGCTTATCAAGGCTGTGTGTCTATTGTAGATGCTTTGGTTGACAGAAACGATGTAATTGTTTACGATGCAGATTGCCACGCTTGTATGTTGGACGGATTTCGCTTGCATTTGGGCAAGCGTTTTGTGTATCAACACAACGATATAGATAGTTTGCGCAAACAGCTAGAAAGAGCTAAACAAATGACTGAACAAACAGGTGGTGGCATTTTGGTGGCTACCGAAGGCGTTTTTGGCATGGCTGGCGACCAGGGCAAACTCAAAGAAATTATAGACTTAAAGCAAGAATTTGATTTTAGGCTGTTTGTCGATGATGCACATGGTTTTGGTGTTTTAGGCGAAACAGGCGCAGGCACGCCTGAACATCAAGGGGTGCAAGCAGGCGTTGATGTTTATTTTGCCTCTTTTGACAAGGCTTTTGCGTCCAGTGGTGCTTTTGTGGCTGCCGATGAGGAAATTATAGAATATTTGGAATACAACATGCGTTCTCAAATTTTTGGACAATCTTTGCCTATTGCTTTTGTTTTGGGGATAGCCAAGCGTTTGGAACTACTCAAAAATAAAGAATTAAAAGATTCGCTTTGGCAGGTGGCAACAGCCCTGCAAGAGGGACTCAAACAAGAAGGTTTTGACATAGGTATAACCAATACGCACATTACCCCTGTGTTGCTCAAAGGCACTTTGCCTGAAGCCACCAATGTTACTTTTGATTTGCGTGAGAACTATAATATTTTTTGTTCTATTGTGATTTATCCCGTAGTACCCAAAGATGTTATTATGTTGCGTTTGATGCCAACAGCTTTGCATACCTTGGAAGATGTGCAATATACGATAGATATTTTGAAAAAAGTGCGTGAGAAATTAGAAAACAAAGAGTATTCTTCAACGGAATACGCATCTTGGTCTTAGCCTTGTATTTTATGAAAGATATTGCAGTAATAGGAGCGGGTTTGGTGGGGTCTTTACAGGCACTTTTTTTGGAAAAACGTGGTTTTAGGGTGCATTTGTTTGACAAACGCCCAAATGTGCTTGACCAGGAAATAAGCCATGCACAAGGCAGGTCTATCAATTTAGCTTTGTCTGCCAGAGGTTTACGTGCTTTGAAAGCCTTGGATTTAGATGTTTTGGCTTTAAAGCAAGCCATGCCCATGTGTGGCAGGTATATCCATAAATTAGACGGTTCTTCGGATTTTCAGCCATATAGCCAAGACGGACAGGCGATTTACGCCATTTCCCGCAACCAATTGAACCATTTGCTTTTAGCCGAAGTGGCAAAAAAGCAAAGTATTCAGACTTACTTTGAGCATACGTGCAGAGAAGTGGTTTGTTCAGAGGGGATTATTCATTTTGAATTGGCAGACAAAGCAAGGGCAAGCTATAAATTTGACCATATTTTTGCCGTGGACGGTGCATTTTCAAATGCACGCAAGAGTTTAATGAAAGAACTGCATGTCAATTACAGCCAAGAATATTTGTCGCATGGCTATAAAGAATTGCTGATTCCAGCATATGTTGCCAAAACTTGGAAAAAAGATGCTTTGCACATTTGGGCTAGGCAACAGTTTATGCTCATTGCTTTGCCAAATTTAGATGGTTCTTTTACAGCGACTTTGTTTTTGGCACACCAAGGTGCGGAAAGTTTTGATGCTTTGCAAGATGAAGATGCTGTAAAGGCGTTTTTTAGCCAATATTTCCCTGATGTTTTGCAGGCTTTTCCGCAAGTGGTGGAGCTATTTTTGGCGCAAGCGTTGGGGCATTTAATTACTATAAAAACAAGCCCATGGAATTATGCAGATAAATTGCTTTTGCTCGGCGATGCAGCGCATGCGATTGTTCCGTTTTATGGACAGGGTATGAATGCTGGGTTTGAGGATTGTCTGCTCTTAGATGAATTTTTGCAAAAAGATGCAGATTGGGCGAAAGTTTTTGCTGATTTTTCCCAGCAAAGAAAAAAAGATACCGATGCCATTGCTGAACTGGCTTTGCTGAATTACGAGGAAATGCGCAGCAAAACCGCTGACCCTAGTTTTGTGTTGCAAAAAAGAATAGAAGCAGAACTGGCTAATCGTTTTCCAGAAATTTGGAAAAGCGTTTACGCACAAGTGAGTTTTCAAGATGTTCCTTATTCGGAAGCTCTGAATAATTTTACGCTGCAAGAAAATTTGATGCAAAAAGTGATGCAAATAGAAAATATTGAAAATTTCTTCACGTCTGAAACCTTTGCAAATAGGGTGATAGATGAAATTTTTGATTGGATAGGTAAAAAAAAATAAAAAAACCGCTTGCCAATTAAAAAAAAGTACGTAACTTTGCAGTGTCGTTTCAAAGGAAGTGGCGGAAAACAAAAAATAATGTTGATTTCGTAGCTCAGCTGGTAGAGCACAACACTTTTAATGTTGGGGTCCTGGGTTCGAATCCCAGCGGAATCACAAACAAAAAGTAGGGGAAAATGATAGATCTAGCGATGTCTTTTCCCCTCTTTTTTTAGACCCGGATGCTGGAACTGGTAGACAGGCTTGTTTGAGGGGCAAGTGTCGCTTTAGACGTGTGGGTTCAAGTCCCACTTCGGGTACAAAGCAAAAAGTACAATGATAGTATGATTTCGTAGCTCAGCTGGTAGAGCACAACACTTTTAATGTTGGGGTCCTGGGTTCGAATCCCAGCGGAATCACGATAAAAATCCTAATTTTGGGATAACAGAATGTTTGGGGGTGCTTGCGAAAGCAGGCTGAGATTATACCCTAGAACGGAATTCAGATAATGCTGAAGACGAAAAACATGAAAACAAGTGTATTATTTTCCTTGTGCCTTTCTTGCTTGTGGGCTTACCCAGCGCAAAAAGACACCCTGCTACTCACAGAAGTAGAAGTTAAAAATCAAGCGATTGCCTCTATTTGGCTCAAAGACTCGTCTGTTTGGCAGAACACGCCAAAAGTAGAGGATATTACAGCAGTTTTTAATCGTTTTACGGCGGTTACTATGACTACGGACTCTGGTTTGCCTATGGGTTACAGTAAAATCAGCATTCGTGGGGTGGATAAAAATATTCCTGTTTATTTGGACGGCGTAAGGCTCAACGATATGGAAAGCCAAACGGTGTATTTTGTGGATATGCCAGACTTGTTGAGTAGTTTGGAAAGTGTTGCTGTTGTTCATTTGCTGGCAGATAGTTTGCAGGATTTTGCTTTTGGCAGTTCCATTTCGCTTCGTGCCATGCGCCCCAAAGAGAAGCCCTATTTGCAATTGGAACAGAGTTATGGCAGTTATCACACCATGCGCACAAGCATTGCGCTAAACACCGCAAGTAAAGATTGGCGTTTGTATGCAAGAACGTCCTACATGGGTTCAGCGGGTTATAGAGATTATGCACAAATTCAGTTGTGGGGATATTTTGCACATTTGCAAAGTTTGCACAGAAAATATCCAATTGGGCTGAAAGTATTTGGTGGCAATGAGGCAACGGGTCAGGCATGGCTCGGCATTAGCAAACAACAACTTTCGGAAAATAGGCGGTTTAACCCCATGCCTTATGTGTATGATAGTCTTGGCAATGTGTTGGGGGTGTATAAAAATACCCAAGACCACTATACCCAACATCATGCGCATCTTTACACACAATATGCACACAAAAACTGGCGCATGTTTCACACCTTGCACTATACTTTTGGCAAAGGCTATTATGAAAATTATGCGCAAAAATTGCAAAGCATGGATTTTGCTTTGCCCTTGTCTATCGGCTTATTTGATGCAGTTTTGCAAAGGTATATGCAAAATCATGCTTTTGGGGCTTTAAACCAAGCGACTTTTCAACATAAGCAACATAAACTACACCTTAATTTGTATGCTTTGAGTTATTTTGGGCAGTATTTTGGCAACATGCCTTTGGCAAATCACCTGCAAGTGCCTTTGAATTCCCGTTATTATCACTCGGATAGCTTTAAACAAGAAGTTTTGTCTTCCGTCCATTGGGAATATTACGCAAAACCTTGGTGGTCTCTACAAACGGGCGTGCAGTATAGATTTGTGCACCATCAAAATAAGGGTACGGACAAAACGCCTTTACAGTACATAGATTTTGCTAAAAATTATCATTTTGTAAGCCCTAAAATAGGGGTGTTATTTTATCCAAATACACAGCATAAATTCACCATAAACTATGCTTTTTTAAGCCAAGAGCCCTCACGCATGGATTATGTGGACAACATAGCTGGCTTTTTGCCAAAGCCAGAAAATTGGCATCATTTGGAAATGAATTATTTTTGGCACACTGCCCATTGGTTTTTAAAAGCAGATATATTTGCTTTGTATTATCACAATTTTTTGGGATATACAGGTGCATTGAATGGATATGGCGATTTTTTGCGCAGCAATTTTTCTGATGTTTACCGTGTGGGGGCGGAATTGGAACTCACTTTTAAGTGGCATGATATTTTTACCATGGGTGCGGGTGCTTTGTATTTGCTTGCAAAGTTTGCCAAAACGGGCAAGCCTTTGTCTTATGCGCCACCCCTTATTTTCTCGCATCAACTGTCGGTGCAAGCCTTGAAAAATTGGCAGATTAGTGCGCATGGCAAATATATTGCCCCTCAATATGCGGATAATTCAGGGGATACAAATTATCAATTTTCGGGCTATTATTTGGCAAATTTAGATAGCCATTATAAAATTTCGTTTAAGAAATATTTGCAGTATATCAATTTGGGGGTTTCTGTGCGAAATCTATTTAACCATTTATACAACAGCTATGCAGTGGTGTATGCAGGAGACATGTATTATTTTCCACAAGCAGGCACACAGCTATATGGCACGTTATCTTTTGGTTTTTAAAGGACATAGTCCGCAGGCATAGCCTGTTTTACGCACATAGTGCGTTTTAGTCTGCACCGCAGGCAAGATTACCGAGCCATTACAACGCCTGCCGAAGGCAGAAAACGTGCAAGGTTTGCCTGTGTATGGTCTTGCCATGGCAAGACCTCTGAATAATAAACATACGAAACCCAGCCTAAGGCTGGGTTTCTTCGTGGATTTAGGGTTTTACGTACACACCCAAAACGAATGAAAAAATATAATGCCCACGCCTCGCCAGCTGGTGCGCATCTGCCGTATCTTTAAAACAGATTGCACCGCTTTCATCTATGTTGCAAGCAACTTAGGCAAATAGATTAGATTTTGTTGGTTTTAGCCTGTGTTTGTTTGAACACGTGGAAGTGACTAAAACCAAAATACAACCAAGCATAGATATAGCCACCAAAGCCTTTTTAGATTAACGCCGTTACGC
>CANHHI010000086.1 GCA_947460225.1 Flavobacteriales bacterium | reverse complement strand
TTAAAAACACACAACTCAAAAAGCAATTAAAATCACTTCTTCGGCAAAGTTTCGGCGTATTTTATGCCCATTTCTAGGTAATACAATAAGTTTTTTTCTTGTACATTTTCTTCTTGTATCATTGCCCAGCCTTTCATGGATTTTCCTGTAAAATCCATGGGCAAAATTTCAGCGTTGTTTTTTATCGTTTCCCAATTTTCTTTGCCTATTCTGAGCATAAGCCCTTTTTTGTGTATGCCAAAGCACATATTGCCGTTGAGCATAAAGCAAAGACCGCCAAACATGTTTTTACAAGTCAAGCGGCTTTGTACATCGTCTGGCAAAACGCTGAAAATAAGTTGTTCTAAGGTCTTGCTGTAAGCCATTGGTAAAAAGGCAATACATCTTGGTAGTTTTGAAAAAATGTTTGCGCATTTTTCAATAAAAAGAAAATGTCCTCATCGTTTGTCCATTCTCGCCAAACAGACAAGCCTTTTTTATACATCAACTCTTTTCTGGGGTGTTCTAGGTGGGCTTTGTCTATTTTTTTATAATCTTCGCCCATTTGCGCATAGCCCAATTTTGCTAAATTTTCCAAAATAGATACCAATTCCTCGCCTCTTGTGCCTTCCACAGCAGGTCTAAAAAAAGCCACTTCGTCTTTCCCAAACTCCCATGCACCTGCGCCAACCACCAATTTATCGGGCTCTAAACCAAAATAAAAAGCAGGGGCATTGGTGGAGCCCATGTAAAAACATAGGTGCACCTTGGCACTATACGGCAATTTATCTTTGGCAAATCGGGTGTCTTTCTGCAAGCGAAATATCTTGCAAGCCAAGTGATGCCCTGTAATTTTTGACAGATATTGATTGAGCTGTTTGGCGAACAACTTTGTAGGTTCTTCCAACTGCTCTTGGTACCTTCTTTTGTTGGCGGTGAGCCAAATTTTGCTGTTGTTTTCCGATAAATCTCGAATAAACTGCAAACTGTTAGGGCTTAACATAGTATTACAATCCGAATTGTTGCAAGTGATGGTCTAAATGTTTTACTTGTATGGTATTCCACTCTTCCGCCGTCATTTTTCCAAAGAAAGCATGTGGTTTTTCCACCAAATCCGCAGGTCTTGTTTCCAAAAGTCTTTTGAGGTATTCCAATAATTTTTGTCTTTCTTTTTCAAAGTTATAATCATGGCTATCCACAATAAATGCAGGAGACGTAGGCGCATTTCTATTGAATGGTTTTGGTGCAAGCAAACTTTTTTTAATCATTTTGCCAAACAAAAAACCAAACAAAGAACGCTTTAATTCCAATTCGCCAAAAGCCACCTGAAACGGTCTTTGCATGTGCACAACCATTTGCGTGGCAGTCATTTTCCCCCAAAAAGCAGGTGTTTCCGCTTTGAGTTTTTGTAGGCGTGCAATGAATGGAGCTTGATCTTCTGCGCTAAATAAGTTGGGATAAGTCATAAGTATTTTTATTTACGGTTATTTTGCAATTTTTCCTTTCCAAACACTAAAACCGCCCAACACATTGAAAACATGATTGATGCCCAGCGTAGCCATTTTCCCAGCAGCATTTGCGCTTCTGCCTCCACTTTTGCAATACACCACATACGTTTTGGTTGCATCTAAATCTTGCAGTTTATCCTCAAAATCAGAGGCATAAAAATCTATATTGATGGCACTTTCAAGGTGTCCCTCCGCAAATTCGCTCGGCGTTCTCACATCTAAAATAACCACATTTTGCTCCTGCATTTTGAGCAAAGTTTCTTCTTGACTAATGTTTTTAAAATCCATTTTATGTTGTGCCGATAATTTTGTGCTTAGCATAGAAAAAATTAAACCGCCTAAGGCTGCGCAGTGCAAGGCACTCGTCCATTTGCTAGACCAAATTGGGCAACTGCCACCTTGACAGCCCACGAATTCCCAATAAGCAAAGCCCAAGCTAGCTCCCAGAAATGTCCCTAAAATGGTCAGTTTATTCACGGCTCAAATTTCCTTGCAAATATAGAAAAAAATAATCAAGACGATTTTTTTTCTGTATAGTTGTGAAATTTTCAGCTCATTTTTTATTTTTCACCAAAAAAGTGCGCAATGTGTTTTTCCGCATGGTAAGAAGAACGCACCAAAGGACCACTTTCTACAAAGTCAAAACCCTTTGCAAGGGCAATTTCTTTATATCGAGCAAAAGTTTCTGGTGTTACAAAATCCACAACAGGCAAATGTTCGGCGGTGGGTTGTAGGTATTGCCCCAAAGTAACCACGTTTACGCCTACAGTGCGCAAATCCTCAAGCGTTTCCAAAACTTCCGCTTCGGTTTCACCCAAGCCGAGCATAATGCCCGATTTAGCAATCATGCCGCCGTCTTTCAAGCGTTTGAGTAGTTCCAAACTGCGGTCATATTTGGCTTGCACCCGCACCGCCTTGCTCAACCTGCGCACGGTCTCCAAATTGTGCGAGACTATCTCTGGTTTTACGTCTATAATTTTTTGCAAGTTTTCCCATTTGCCCATAAAATCTGGAATCAAAGTTTCCAGGGTGGTGTTGGGATTCTTGTGGCGTATGGCACGCACGGTCATTGCCCAAATTTCCGCCCCGCCGTCTTTTAAATCATCTCTGTCCACCGAAGTAACCACGCAGTGGCTCAAATTCATTTTGTGTACAGATTCCGCCACTTTGGCAGGCTCAAAATAATCCACCTCGCTGGGTTTGCCTGTTTGCACGGCGCAAAATCCACAAGAGCGTGTGCAGACATTGCCTAAAATCATAAACGTTGCCGTGCCTGCGCCCCAGCATTCACCCATGTTTGGGCAGTTGCCACTTTGGCAAATGGTGTGCAATTTATGCGTGTCCACTTGCTCCCGCACTTTTCTATAATTTTCTCCCGTGGGCAATTTTACACGCAACCAATCGGGTTTTTTGGTTTTTATTTCTGACATGATTTTATTTTTATAATATTTTCTGCCCCAACATCACTTTTATGTATGCTCCCCAAAACACATATTGTTTGGGTTGAAAAGCCATAATTTCTATATTTTGAAAATATACATCAACAGTGGCGCCAATTTCCACCAAGCCCACAAAATCTTTGCGTTTTTTAAACCAATCAAAACTCATACCCGTGCGTGCATAAACCCCTGGAACAGCTTTTGTATAAGGAATGCCCTCAAAAATAGAGGCTCTGCCAAGAATTTGGCTGATTGTATGTTTGTTTTCATCGTAACGCTCAATTTGAATATCAGCAGGGCTTATGGTTGTGGAGCTGGCATCAATAACTTTTAGAAAAATGGGTTGTAAATAAGCCACGCTCAAGCCACCACCGTACCTAAATGCTATTTCCACGCCTTTTTCTCGGTATTTTTCAAATAAAATAGTATTGCCATGTGTGCCCAGTCGGTGCTGAAACATGAAATTTTTCTTGCCATAAATAAAACTTCGTGCATAGTAGCTACTCACACGCTTTTGGTTGATTTCTTTATAATCAAAAATCACACCAAAGTCCATATCCACCATAAATCCATTTCTGGCAGAACTTTTTTTGAGGTATTGTGCGCTGAATTCAAATCCTTGAACGTGAAAACCCCCGCCCAAAGCCCATTGGGAACGGAAAAGGTAATCTCTTTCCGCTTGCGGGTCTTGACTTTGTGCCGAAGATTTTGCTACGAGAGCAAAAATAATGAGCCACAGATACTTTTGCAAGCGCATCTTTTTATACTTTTGTGGCAAAGATACATGTTTTTACGCTATGGAAGTTTTAGAAGTGAATTATTTGGGAAATTTGCGCACGGAAGCCACGCATCTGCCCTCTGGCAGTAAAATTTACACCGATGCGCCCAAGGATAACCATGGGCAAGGCGCTTATTTTTCGCCAACAGACCTTGTGGCAACCGCCGTAGCCTCTTGTGGCATGACTATTGTGGGTATTTTAGCCGAGCGCAAAAACTGGAACTTGACGCAAGTCAAGGCAAAAGTGGAAAAACACATGCGTGCCCAGCCACGCAGCATAGAAAAAGTGGTGGTAAAATACCAAATTGCTGGTTTGGAAAAAGCCGAAGACCAAAATATGCTCAAACACGCCGTGCGCACCTGCCCCGTGGAATTAACCCTCTTGGGCAATGTGGAAATTGTACATGAATTTGAGTTTCTATAACGGACACAGTCCGTTTTAATCTGCTTTGCAGGTGTTTTCATCGCTGGAATGTTTAGCCCGTGCGAAGCAGAATAAAACAGGCTATGCCTGCTATGTCCGTGTGCGCAGATAAATTTTGGCTTGTATATGCTCTTCGGAAATTTTTAAACAATTGTCTTCTTGCACGGTGCCAAAAACAAGCGCATCCGCCAAAACCTCTCGCATGAAATAGGCTTTATTTTGTTCAAGTGATTTGGCTATTTCTGGGCTGGTTTCTATGCAGAGGCTAATTTTATCGCTCAGGTGCAAATTCAACTCTTTGCGGTAATTCTGCACACGGTTGATAAATTCACGGGTCATGCCCTCGGCACGCAGTGCGTCCGTTAGGGTAATATCCAAAGCCACGGTAAGCTCTCGGTCGGTGGCAAAGCTCCAACCTGGCAAATCCTCGGTTTGTATAAGCACATCTTGCAAAGTTACGCTGACTACCACGCCTTCCACATCGGCTTGCCAAGTGCCCGTTTGCTCCAAATGGGCAATGTCGGCTTGTGTCCAAGTGCTGATATTTTTGGCAATGGCTTGCACGTGTTTGCCGTATTTTTCGCCCAAACTTTTGAAATTGGCTTTAATGCTTTTTTGAAACACCAAGTCCGCATTGTTTTGCAAAAGCTCCAATTGCTTGATATTGGTTTCTGATAAGATTAAATCTTGCACCGCCAAAATGGCATCGGCAATCTCTTGTTGAAATACGGGAATAACCAATTTTTGCAAGGGCTGGCGCACGTTTAATTCTTCTTTTTTGCGCAAGCCAAGTGTTAAAGAACATATCCGCCTTGCCAATTCCATTTTTTGCTCCAAAACTGGGTTAATTAGGCTTTGTGCGGCTTTTGGGAAATCTGTCAAATGCACAGAAATCGCTTTTTGTTTATGGGTAACGCTGTTTAAATCCAAAAACAATTGTTCGGTATAAAACGGCGCAATCGGTGAAGCAAGTATTGCCAAGGTTTCCAAGCAGGTGTAAAGCGTTTGGTAAGCGGCGGTTTTATCTTTGCCAAGCTCAGTTTTCCAAAAACGGCGGCGAGAAAGGCGCACATACCAATTGCTCAATTCCTCTACGGTAAAATCTTGAATTTTTCTTGCCGCAGTGGTGGGGTCGTAATTGTCCAAAGCGGTTTGCACCTCTATAATCAAGGAATTTAAACGGCTCAATATCCAAGCATCTAACTCCGAACGCTCTGCAATGGGCAGTTCTGGCTCTGAAAAATCAAAGCCGTCCACATTGGCATACAGGGCAAAAAAAGAATAGGTATTGTGCAAAGCCCTGAAAAACTTGCGTTGGGTTTCAGTTACGCCTTCTATATCAAATTTTAAATTGTCCCAAGGTTGGGCATTGGCAATCATATACCAACGCACGGCATCTGCGCCGTATTCCGCAAGAGCTTCAAAAGGTTCTATGGTATTGCCCAAACGTTTGGACATTTTTTGCCCGTTTTTATCGAGCACCAAGCCATTGGAAAGCACGTTTTTATACGCCACGCTGTCAAAGCAAAGCCCTGCAATCACATGTAAAGTATAAAACCAACCTCTGGTTTGATCCACGCCCTCGGCGATAAAATCTGCGGGAAAATCTATTTTTTGCGTGGCAAAAGGATAATGCGCTTGTGCATACGGCATAGCGCCAGAATCAAACCACACATCTATTAAATCCGCTTCTCTTTTCATGGGTTTGCCACTGGGCGAACACAAAATAATATCATCTACAAAAGGTTTGTGCAAATCAAAGGTTTCGTAGTTTTGTTCGCTAAAATCACCCGTTTTATAATCCGCTAATGGATTTTTCGCCATAAAACCTTTTTCCACAGCAGTTTGGCAAGCATTTTTTAATGCTTCTACCGAAGATATGCAAAGCATTTCTGCACCGTCTTCTGTGCGCCAAATCGGCAGAGGAATCCCCCAATACCTAGAACGAGACAAGTTCCAATCGCTGGCATTTTCCAGCCAATTGCCAAAACGCCCTTTGCCTGTGGACTCAGGTTGCCAACGTATGGTGTTATTAAGTTCTTGCAAGCGTGTGCGCATAGCCGAAACTTTGATAAACCAAGAATCCAAAGGATAATACAAAATCGGTTTATCGGTTCGCCAGCAATGCGGATAGCTGTGTTCGTATTTTTCTACTTTAAACGCCAGCCCACGTTCTTTGAGTTGTATGGCAATCAACACATCTGCTGATTTTTCGGGCATTTCTTGCTCGCTGTAATACTCGTTTTTCACGTACATGCCCGCAAGCTCTTTCATTTCCTTGCGGAACTTGCCCTGCAAATCCACCAAAGGCACAGCATTGCCATTTTCGTCCAAAACCAACATAGGCGGAACGCCCGCTTGTTTGGCAACACGCATATCATCTGCACCAAAAGTCGGCGCAATATGCACAATACCCGTGCCGTCTTGCGTGCTCACAAAATCCCCAGCAATCACTTGAAAAGCCTTGTCTGCATCTTGGCAAGGCAAGGTATAAGGCAACAATTGCGCATAGCGCATGCCCAGCAAGTCTTTACCCAAACAAGTGCCCAAAACTTCGTGTGGCACTTTTTTATCCATTTGGCTATGGAGCAAGTCCTCTGCCAAAATCACACAAACTGTTTTTTGACTATATGGATTTTGGGTGCGCACCAGTGCGTATTTGATGTTTTCCCCAACCGCCAAAGCTGTGTTAGACGGCAGAGTCCAAGGCGTAGTTGTCCAAGCCAAAAAGTAAAAATCTTCGGCTGTTTC
>CANHHI010000085.1 GCA_947460225.1 Flavobacteriales bacterium | reverse complement strand
TGTTTATTATCCACTTTGATAAAATCATTTTGTAAAACAATAGAACCATCATGGTTTCTAAGCACAACAAGTTTAGAAAAATCTAATTCACAATCATCAGATTCTATTTTATAGGTATTAAAAGGTGTCATTGCGGTACTAACATCTTTATACTTAACGCTTATATCCACATTAGTACTTACATATTTCACCAAATACTGTGCCTCTTTGCCCGAAGCAGAAACAACAGTAAACGAATATATGTTTTTTTCTGAACCAGCTTGAAGAAGAACAGATTGTTCTGTGTAGTTGTTTTTCAAAATATACTGCACAGGCACGCTAATATCCATTTTTTCTTGTATAATCTGATAAAATCCACCTGAAAATGTAGAAAGAATAGAGCTATACCCATAAAAAAGGCTTGTTAAATTTGTATTAGAACTTATAAAATGAATTGAATACTCTGCACTATCTCCAGAATCCGCTACCACATGCAACATATACAAATCACTTGAAATCTGATTAACAACAGCTGGCACGGGAATATTTCCACCATTAACCAGCGTATAAAACAACTCATTCACTTCAAAGTTTTCATCAGTTATGCGCTCTATGCCCTCACTACCAAGAATATTTTGCCCCTTATATGTAAGCGTTAAAAGTTTGGTATTGCTATTTTTAAAGACAACGTGGTACTGTTCTGTTTGATTATTTGCACTGACTTCAAAAACATATTTATTTTCACTAATTTGTTTTAAGTTTGTAACTTTTTCCTTTCTACCACTGTGTAGTTCGTAAACAATAGCATCTTCTTGAAACGCATCATCTGAAAGAATAACAAATGGATTATCTTCTTGTCCATTTCCATTAGCCATCTGAATACCTTGGTAGTGCAAAGAGACCACAGCAATAGCAGTGTTGATATATTTAATTTCATACGTTTTATCAATATTGGCAACACTAGAAACAACAAAACTGTATAAATTTTGCTCTTGTTGTGGCATCAGTTTAGCTTGCTGGTAAATGGAAGAGTATTTTAAAAGATAATTTATTTGCTCTGCATCAAATTTCTCTGCATAATATACAAACCTCAAGCTATTCTCACCAAGATTTATATTTATATCATTGCCAATATTTTGTAGCCCAATAATGTTTGTATTGCTACTTAGCCATTGTATGTAAAAAGTTCTTGAAGCATTTCCATCACGACATATAAAAGAATACATATCAGCGTTAAAAGTCAATGACGATTCGCCTGTCAACCCATTACTTAAAACATAAAGCACTTTTTCAGCAGGTTCATCTGCTATAACAACAAAAGGATCTTCCTTGCTACCTAAATGATTAGCTGTCTCAAGAATAACATCATTCCATTTCAAAGAAACAACGCTTGATGTAATTGTAGGCTGCACCACTGGGGCTGGCTTGTCTTTATTACATCTCAACACGACAAAAGAACCTAAAAGCACAGCACTGTACAACAAAGGCTTGATTTTAAAAGTAGATACCATAACAAATAAAATTTATATTATTCTGCAAATATAGTATTTTTGAATAAACCCACGTAAGTTGATAGACATTTTTTTAATATTTGAAATGATATTTACAGCTTTTCCGCCTCTTGCTTTTTGCATTTATTTTGTTATCTTTGAACTTTCTAAAAACTATGCTTGCCAACATTGTAGCTAAGTGGTTAAAAAATCGCATCAGTGCCATTGAATTTGCAAAAAATCATGCTTTGGACTTGCAAGACGAGACCCTCAAAAATCGCCTGCAATCCCAAAAAGATACATTTTTTGGCAGAAAATATGATTTTGCCAACATACGCAATTTTGCACAGTTCCAAAGCGCAGTACCTGTGCATAGCTACGAAGACATTGCGCCATACATTTTTCGCATGATGCAAGGCGAGCAAAACGTGTTGGTGGCAGAAAAAGTGCAGTTTTACGCCAAATCCAGTGGCACCACGCAAGCCAAAAGTAAGTATATTCCAGTTACAGAGACCTGTCTGGGCAAGATGCACTACGCCTCTGGCAAAGATGTGTATGGCATTTACCACCACAACAATCCGCAAAGCCAGCTCTACAAAGGCAAACATTTGAGTTTGGGCGGAAATCTTTCGCCCAACCCTTTTGGCGAGGGCTATGTGGGCGATTTATCGGCAATTATGCTGGAAAACCTGCCTTTTTGGGCGGACTTAAAACGAGTACCCGACAAAAAAACAGCCCTCTTGGCAGTGGCTTGGGAACAAAAAATAGACGAAATTTTGCGCCAAGTAGTCCATGAAGACGTGTATAGCACCGTGGGCGTGCCGTCTTGGCTCTTGATTTTATTGCATAAATTATTGGCGGAAAAAAAAGTGTCTTCTATCCATGACATTTGGAAAAATTACGAGCTTTGCCTGCACGGAGGCATGAATTTTGCGCCTTATAAAAAACAATTTGAACAAATTAGCGAACCCAAGCGTTTAAAATTTTACGAAAGCTACAACGCCTCGGAAGGTTTTTTTGCCCTGCAAAGCGAAAACGATGCGGACGATATGCTCTTGATGACGCATTACGGCACGTTTTACGAGTTTATGCCCTTATCCGAGCTTGGGCAAAAGTTTCCCAGAACGCTTTTGCTAGACCAAGTGCAAACGGGCGTAGATTATGCTTTGATTATCACCACGACAGGCGGACTTTGGCGTTACTTGATTGGTGACACGGTGCGCTTTACCCATTTAAATCCTTATAAAATACAAGTTTCTGGCAGAACCCAGCAGTTTATCAACGCTTTTGGGGAAGAATTGATGGTGGACAATGCCGAAAAAGCCCTGCAAAAAACCAGCGAAAAAACCCAAGCGATTGTCAGGGAATTTACTGCTGCGCCCATTTATATTGAGGCAGGCAAAAATGGCGGACACGAATGGTTTATAGAATTTGTACAAGAACCGCCTTGCATGGACACGTTCACCGAAATTTTAGACCAAGAATTGCAAAACCTCAACAGCGATTATCAAGCCAAACGCAGCTATAACCGTGCTTTGTCTATGCCCAAAGTGATTGCCGTACCCGTGAATACTTTTTACAAATGGCTTAAATCCAAAGGAAAATTGGGTGGACAACACAAAGTGCCAAGACTGTGCAACGACCGCCGTTATGCAGACGAACTAAAACAATGGATATAATATTATGACACAAGAACAAATCAAACAATTTCACGAAAGAATCGCCTTTTTAAGGCAATGTCTTTGACTTGGAGCAAAAAGAAATTGAAATCCGAGAAGAAGAGCAAAAAACCTTAGACCCCGATTTTTGGCAAGACGCCAAAAAAGCCGAGCAAGTGCTCAAAAGCGTAAGAGAAAAAAAACAATGGACGGAAGGTTTTCGAAAAGTGGAAGCCCATTTTGAAGATACCCTAACGCTTTTTGATTTTTATAAAGCAGGCGAAGCCAGCGAAACAGAAGCAAACGAAGCATTTTTAAATTTTGAAAAAATACTTTCAGAATTGGAATTTAAAAACATGTTGCGTGCCGAAGAAGATACGCTAAGTGCCGTTTTGCAAATAACCGCTGGCGCAGGAGGCACAGAAAGTTGCGATTGGGCATCTATGCTGATGCGCATGTACAGCATGTGGGCGGAACGCCAAAACCACAAGGTTACGCAATTGAATTACCAAGAGGGCGATGTGGCGGGCGTGAAAACCGTTACCTTGCAGATAGAAGGGGCTTTTGCTTTTGGTTTTTTAAAAGGCGAGAATGGCGTGCATCGGCTGGTGCGGATTTCCCCTTTTGATTCCAATGCCAAACGCCATACTTCTTTTGTGTCGGTGTATGTGTATCCTTTGATAGACGACAGCATTGACATACAAATCAATGCCGCTGAAATTAGCTGGGAAACTTTCCGCTCTGGCGGTGCAGGTGGGCAGAATGTGAACAAAGTAGAAACGGGCGTAAGGCTTCGGCACCAACCCACAGGGATTATTATAGAAAACACCGAAACCCGTTCGCAATTGCAAAACAAAGAAAAAGCCATGCAACTCTTGCGCTCCCAACTCTATGAAATGGAACTGCAAAAAAGGCGCAGCAAGCAAAATGAAATAGAAGCAGGGAAAATGAAAATTGAATGGGGTTCGCAAATTAGAAATTATGTGTTGCACCCGTATCAAATGGTCAAAGATGTGCGCACGGGCAAAGAAACCTCTGACTCACAAGCGGTTTTAAATGGCGAAATTGATGATTTTCTAAAAGCATTTTTAATGCAAAACAACAATTAGTTTAAGGAAATTATTTACCTTTGGAACATAAATTTATTCCATTATACCATGAATACCGTTCTTTTTAAAGGTACTGCTGTAAAAATAAAAGGCAATTTACCTGCTGTTGGTGCAAAAGCACCAGATTTCAAATTTGTGCAAGCGGATTTGAGCGAAAATACTTTATATGCTGTGCAAGCACAGGCGAAAGTTGTGTTGATGTTTCCCAGTTTAGACACCAATGTATGTGCTGTTGAAACGAGAAAATTCAACGAAAAACTCGCCAGCATATCTGGGGCAAAAACCGTAATCATTACCCAAGATTTGCCCTTTGCTATAAACAGATTTTGCACCACAGAAGGCATCAAGAATTTGGTGGTGGGTTCAGATTTCAGATACCACGAGGCGGGTGAAAAATTTGGCACTTTGATACTAGATGGCATTGTAGCTGGCTTACATGCTCGTGCGGTGTTTGTGCTTGACCAAGACAACACGGTAAAATATGTAGAATTGGTGAGTGAAGTAAGTGCCGAACCCAATTACGATGCAGCCGTGCAAGCCGTGCAAAATTTAGTCAAATAAAACATGATTAGCCCAGAGAGTGTAGCCGAGATTTTAGGCATGGTGCGCATTGAAGATATTATATCGGATTATGTGCAACTCAAAAAATCCGGCTCCAACTTTAAGGGATTAAGTCCTTTTTCCAAAGAGCGCACGCCCTCGTTTTATGTATCGCCCAGCAAGCAAATTTTTAAGGATTTTAGCTCGGGAAAGGGAGGAAATGCCGTGAGTTTTGTGATGGATATGGAACAGGTTTCGTATCCAGAGGCTTTGCGGATTTTAGCGCAAAAATACAACATAGAAATCAAAGAAACCCAAAGCCAAAATCCCGAAGAAAAACAAGCCCAAGCACACCGAGAAAGTTTAATGCTCAGCGCAGGATTTGCCCAAGATTTTTTCAAAGCCCAACTCCACACAGAAGAAGGCAAAACCATTGGCGCAAGTTATTTTAAAGAACGTGGTTTTAACGCCAAAACCATTGAAAAATTTGGCTTGGGTTATAGCCCAAGCGCATGGGACGGCTTGGTAAAAGCCACCCAAGAAAACGCCTATAATTTAAGTTATTTCCAAGAATTGGGGCTTATCCGTGAAAAAGAGGGCAGACTGTATGATTTTTTTCGGGAGCGTGTGGTTTTCCCCATACAAAACGTGTCTGGGCGAGCCATTGCCTTTGGCGCAAGAACCCTCAAAGCGGATAAAAATATTCCCAAATACATCAATTCGCCAGAAAGCGAGATATACCAAAAAAGCAAAGTTTTATATGGCATTCATCAAGCCAAACAGGAAATTGTCAAGCAAAACAATTGCTATTTGGTGGAGGGCTACACAGATGTACTTTCTCTGCACCAAGCGGGCGTGGAAAACGTGGTGGCATCGGCAGGCACGGCACTCACCGAAGAACAAGTGCGCCTTTTGCAACGCTACACCAGTCACGTAACCTTGCTCTATGACGGCGATATAGCGGGCATTAAAGCCTCTTTGCGGGGTATAGATTTGCTTTTAAAAGCAGGTTTAAACATTAAAGTGGTGCTTTTGCCCGAAGGGCACGACCCCGATTCTTTTGCACAAAGCCATAACCAAGACGATATTTTAGCCTATTTGGCGCAAAATAGCTTAGATTTTATTGATTTTACCATAAAGGCTTTATCCATAGAAACGGAAAACGACCCCATACAAAAGGTAAAACTGGTCAAGGAAGTTTTGCGTGCCATTGCGCTGATACCCGACAGAATCACCCAAGAGGTGTATATCAAGCTATGCGCCCAAAAACTGGGCTTTGAGGAGACTTTGCTCTACCAAGAATTGCGCAAAGAACAACAGCAACATTTTGTAGCGCAAAAAGCCAGCGTGGAAAACAATCCTGAGGTTTTTCAAGATTACAGCACAAGCGAAGAAAAATCCAGTCTGCAAACAGAAAGCAGTACCTACGCCATAGAAGCGGAAATCATCAAAGCCCTTTTGCAATATGGCACAGAAAAAGTATTGTTTGAAGCCCTCAGCGAAAACGGTGACAAAGAAACCCTAAGCATTCCCCTGGCGGAATATGTGGTGTTGGAGTTTTCCCAAGACGACCTCGCCCCAAACGAGGAAATTTTCCGCAAAATGTACGCACTTTTTGCAGAAGCACTCCAAGAAAACAAGCCCCTACCCGATGAAAAAACCTTTACCACGCACCACGAGCAGGATATTGTCAAGCGTGCAACGGATTTGCTCACCTCGCCCTACACCCTAAGTCCCACCTGGGCAAAGCACAACATACAAGTTGCCCAAGTCAAGGAGCAACTGGATAGGCACGCACGCCAATTGCTCTTGCATTTCAAGCTCAAACACGTGCAGGCATTGCAAGAAAAAGTGCTCAAACAATTGCAAGAAAATCAAGCCGAAGAAAATTACCTCATCACCCGCTACATGCAACTCGGCAAAGCCAAACGCTACTTTGCCGAACAATTAGGCATGGTCATCATCTAACGCACATTGTGCGTTTTATTCTGCTTCGCAGGCGTTGTAATTGCTGGGTTATTGCCCGCACGATTGCGGATTAGAACAGGCGATGCCTGCGCCTGCACCGCAGGTGCAGATTAACACGGACTATGTTCGTGCCTGCCGAAGGCAGAAAACGTGCAGGGTTTGCCTG
>CANHHI010000084.1 GCA_947460225.1 Flavobacteriales bacterium | reverse complement strand
GTTCTTGATATTTAGAAAAGCACTTTCACCTGCCAGTGGTTTTCAGTCTGTACAATTTAGACAAATAGAATTTGCCCTCACGCCTTTGCAAAATCTCCTGCACATAGATTACCGAAGCCAAAAAGCGAGTTACCAGCACGTATATTGGAAAATGGGTGGAGACAAAACCCCCACGCTCAAAGCCTTTGAAAAGCGTTATGATGAAAATTTACAACAACAAGCCTTGTCCATGCAAGGCAAAACCTTGGCGGAAATCACCCAGCACCAAACCGATTCAGACTTTTTAGATGTATTAAAAACTTTGGATTATCAAATCAACATTATTTGGCGTTATCAGCACTACCGCACGGCAAGTAAATACCTCAAAGGTTCTCCGCCCATTGCGGCTACGGGAGGCACAGCTTGGCAAAAATATTTATCTCAAATTGCCCAGCACGTGGTGTTTTTTCCGCAATTGTGGACAAAAGAGTCTTTTGAAAAAGCATGGCAAGATAGTTTTTGAGACTTATTTTTTGTATATCTTTGTGCTGATTTTAAAATGATGTTGTATTTTCGTTATATTGTTTTTTGTGTTGCATATTGGCTTTGGGCTTGTCAGCCTAAGTCGCCTGTGGGTAAAGAAAAGTCAGCTTTCTATCAATATGATATAGACAGCATCAAACGTGCGCCAAATTATCATCAAGTGTATGGGGAGCCTTGGTTGGATTTTGGTTTTGATTTACAGCAATTTGATTTGGTGTATGACACGGTGCGCAAAAACCAAAGTTTGGTAGAATTGCTAAAACCCTATCACATTGGATCTGCGCAATTGGCGGATATATTTCGGGTAAACAAAAAAGTGTATGATTTATCCAAAATAAAAGCAGGTGCGCCTTTGCTCATTCTCAAAGACCCCAAAACCGACTCCGTTAAGCATTTTATCTATGAAATTGACAAAATCAATTACGTGGTGTTTTCCAGAGTAGAAAATGGCTCTTTTGTGGCTTTGCGAGATAGCCATTTGCAAATTACCGAGCAGAGTGTTTTAGAAGGCACTATCCAAAAGGGTTCGTCTTTATCTGAAACCGTGCGCAAGGCGGCACAAAATCCAGCTTTATCACAAGATTTAGAGGCTAAACTCATAGAAATTTATTCTTGGACGATAGATTTTTTCAAAACCCAACCTGGGGATTATTTCAAGGTGATTTACAACCAAAAAATTGTGCGTGGGCAAGTGGTAGGCGTAGAGAAAATTCATGCGGCGATTTATAAACATGCGGGTTCACAGTTTTATAGCTTTTATTACCCCACCAAAGACATGAATTATTTTGATGAAAAAGGCTTTGGGTTGCGCAAATTCTTTTTGAGTGCGCCTTTAAAATTTTCCCGCATCAGCTCTCGGTTTACGGGCAATCGGTTTCACCCTGTGCAGAAAATTTGGAAAGCGCATTTGGGCACAGACTACGCTGCCCCTGTGGGCACGCCTATTTGGGCAACGGCAGACGGTATAGTGGTAGAAGCCACTTATAATCCCAACAACGGCAATTATGTAAAAATCCGCCACAACAACACCTATCAAACCCAATATTTGCACATGTCCCGAATAGCCCAAGGCATGCACGCTGGCGTGCGGATACGGCAAGGGCAGATTATTGGCTATGTGGGCAGTACAGGCTTGGCGAGTGGTCCGCATGTGTGTTATAGGTTTTGGAAAAACGGCAGTCAAATAGACCCTAATAGAGAGCGTTCGTTTATTAAAAGCGATGTAAATGTGGGCAAAGACCCTAAATTTAGTGCCTTGCGAGATAGTTTGATGCAACTGCTTAAAGTGCCGAGTTAAATTTGTACAATAAACATCAATATTATGAGAACACAAAACAAAGAAACACAAAGTCATCTGACGCCAGAAAAAGCCTTGGAAATACTTAAACAAGGTAACCTAAGATTTGTCAATAATCTAAAAGCCAACAGAAATTTGCTAGAACAAGTCAATGAAACGGCAGAAGGTCAATTTCCCTTTGCGACTATTTTGAGCTGTATGGACAGCAGAACCTCTGCGGAGCTTGTTTTTGACCAAGGTCTAGGCGATATTTTTAGCATTCGCATAGCAGGCAATATTCTCAACGAAGATATATTAGGCAGTATGGAGTTTGCTACAAAGGTTGTGGGCACAAAAATCATTGTTGTTTTGGGACACACCAAATGTGGCGCAATAGTAGGAGCTTGTAACCATGTAGAAATGGGCAATTTAACCACTTTAATCAACAAAATACAGCCCGCTATTGTTGCGGAACGCACCGAATATGTAGGGGAACAAACTGGAAGCAATCCAGAGTTTGTGCAGAAAGTAACCTGGCGCAATGTGGTTTTGACCATGGAGCGCATACGCAGAGAAAGTCCTATTATTGCAGATTTAGAAAAAGAAAATAAAATCAAAATAATCGGTGCTTTGTACGACATAGAAACGGGCGTGGTTAGTTTTTTATAGCACCCATTTTGATGAAGGAATCTAAGAAAATATTGATTATAGGCGGTGGGGCGGCAGGTTTTTTTGCCGCCATTCGTGCCGCAGAAAACCCCAGTTACCAAGTCAGCATTTTAGAGAAAAGCGATAAATTGTTGAGCAAAGTGCGTATTTCAGGAGGTGGTAGATGCAATGTAACACAAGCCTGTTTTCGCAAGAGTCAGTTTTTAAAGGCTTACCCAAGAGGGGCAAAACTTTTAAAAGTGGCTTTTGATGAATTTGATGCCAAAAGCACCATGGATTGGTTTGAAAAGCGTGGCGTGCAATTGAAAACAGAAGCGGACGGCAGGGTTTTTCCAGAGAGCGACAATTCGCAAACCATTGTTTCGTGTTTGCTTTCAGAAGCGAGGCGTTTGGGAGTGGACATAGAAATGAACGCAGGCTTGGAAAAAATAAAGCCTTTGCTTGAGGGTGGTTTTGAAATTTGGGTAAATGGCGAAATGCGTTTTGCCGACAAGGTGCTTATTGCAACGGGTGGAGCGAGTAAAATGGCGCAGTATCAGTATTTATATGAATTGGGTTTAAAAATAGAAAAACCCGTGCCTTCGTTGTTTACTTTCGCGCTAAATGATGAGTCTTTGCGTGCTTTGGCTGGAGTTTCTGTGTCGGAAGTTAATTTGCGTGCCATGGGTGTAGAAGATGCAGGTGCCATGCTGATTACACATAAAGGTTTGAGTGGTCCTGCTGTGTTGAGACTTTCTGCCTTTGCTGCGCTGGACATGGCTAAACAAAATTATACTTTCCCTTTATTTGTCAATTGTTTGCCTCAACAAAACCAAGAAGAATTACGGGAAATACTCTTAAATGCCCGAAAAGACAATTTACGCAAGCAAATGGGCAAATTTTCGCCTTTTAAAGAAATTCCTTTGCGTTTGTGGAATTTGTTTTTATTGCGCTTGCGCATTGCGCCCAGCCAAATTTGGGCAGACACCACGCATAAAGTTATCAATCAATTGGTGGAGCAATTGGCAAATTTATCCTTGCAGGTAAAAGGCAAAAACACCTTTAAAGAAGAATTTGTAACCGCTGGTGGCGTGGCTTTGGAAAATATAGATTTTAAAACCATGCAAAGTGCAAAATATCCAGGTTTGTTTTTTGCGGGTGAAATTTTAGACATAGATGGTGTAACGGGAGGCTATAATTTCCAAGCAGCCTGGACGACTGGCTTTTTGGCGGGTAGAGCTATGGCAGAGTAGTTTTTCTTAAATAGTTATTTATAGTCTGCCAAAAATTTTGTATTTTTGGGGCAAAATAATGACTATGAGCATGGAGCGCATTGCAAGCATTTTAGCACAAACGCCAAAAGGGCAAAAAATCACCTTGTGTGCTTGGGTGAGAACATTCAGAAATACACAATTTATTGCTTTGCAAGATGGTTCTAGCACGGAACCTTTGCAAGCGGTTATTCAAGCGCATAATTTTCCAGAAGAACTCATCAAAAAAATAAATACAGGCGCTTGTTTAGAAATAACGGGCACTTTGGCAGAATCATTGGGCAAAGGGCAGAGCGTAGAATTGCACGTCAGCGATTTGAAAATTTTAGGCGAATGCGATGCCAGCGTGTATCCTTTGCAACCCAAAAAACATTCTCTGGAATTTTTAAGGGAAATTGGACATTTGCGCATGCGTTCCCAGGTTTTTGGTGCGGTTTTCCGTGTGCGTCATCACTTGTCTTTTGCGGTGCATCAATTTTTCAACCAAAAGGGATTTTTTAATTTGCATACGCCCATTATCACGGCTTCTGATGCAGAGGGAGCAGGGGAACTCTTTCACGTAACCACCCTAAACTTAAATGATTTACCCAAAGACAGCGCAGGCAAAGTAGATTTTAGCCAAGATTTTTTTGGCACAGAAGCACATTTGACTGTTTCTGGGCAATTGCAAGGGGAGCTGGGTGCTATGGCACTGGGGCAAATTTATACTTTTGGACCTACGTTTAGAGCGGAAAATTCCAACACAACACGCCATTTGTCTGAATTTTGGATGATTGAGCCGGAAATGGCTTTTTACAATTTGCAAGACAACATGGACTTGGCAGAAGAATTTTTGAAATACCTCTGCAATTATGCTTTAACACACGCCAAAGACGAAATCAAATTGCTTTCCGAGCGTGAAGCCGAAGAGCAAAAACAATTGCCACAAGAAAAACGCAACAGCATGACTTTGGCGGAACGTTTGGCTTTTGTGGTGGACAGTCCTTTTGAGCGCATCACTTATACCGAGGCAGTAAAGATTTTAGAACAATCCAAACCACATAAAAACGGCAAATTCCAATTTCCAGTGGCTTGGGGCTTGGAACTGCAATCCGAACACGAGCGTTATTTGGTGGAGCAACATTTCAAAAAACCTGCCATTATCACGGGTTATCCAGCGGCGTTCAAGGCGTTTTATATGCGCATGAACGATGACGGCAAAACCGTTGCTGCCATGGACGTGCTTTTCCCGGGTATCGGCGAAATCATGGGTGGTAGCCAAAGGGAGGAGCGTTTAGCTATTTTAGAACAAAAATGTCAGACTTCGGGCATAGACCCCCAGACCTTGTGGTGGTATTTAGACACCAGACGCTTTGGCACCTGTGTGCATAGTGGATTTGGTTTGGGTTTTGAGCGTTTGGTGATGTTTGTAACGGGCATGACCAATATCCGAGACGTTATTCCTTTTCCAAGAACCCCAAAAAGTGCAAATTTTTAAATTTTAAGAAACAACATGATCAAAATAACTTTACCAGATGGCTCTGTGCGTGAATACGCCAAAGGCACTACTGTTTTGCAAATCGCTGAAAGCATTAGCCAAGGTTTGGCACGTGAGGTGCTTTGCGCCAGCGTCAATGACGAAATTCAAGAAACAAATTATAGCGTAGAAGCCAGTGCTCGTTTGCGTTTGCACACGGCAGAAAGCGGGGAAGGCAAATCCACTTTGTGGCATTCTTCGGCGCACGTGTTGGCAGAAGCCATACAAAGCCTTTACCCCGAAGCAAAATTCACCATTGGTCCGCCCATAGAAAATGGATTTTATTACGATATAGACTTTGGCGATGAGGTTTTGAGCGAGAAAGATTTTCAAAAAATAGAAAATACTTTTTTGGAATTGGCACGTCAGAAAAATGTATTTACCAAAACTTGGGTGTCTAAGCAAGATGCGCTCGCTTATTATACAGCAAAACAAAATCCCTATAAAGTAGAACTCATTGAGGGTTTGGAAGACGGTAAAATCAGTTTTTACCAGCAAGGCGGTTTTTATGATTTGTGCAAAGGTCCGCATATTCCACACACGGGTTTTATCAAAGCGGTAAAAATTCTCAATGTGGCGGGAGCGTACTGGCGGGGCAATGAAAAAAACAAGCAACTCACAAGGGTTTACGCCGTGTCCTTTACCAAACAAAAAGATTTGGAGGCGCATTTGTTGCAACTGGAAGAAGCCAAAGCCAGAGACCACCGCAAGTTGGGCAAGGAAATGGAACTTTTTGCTTTCTCCGCCAAAGTGGGGCAGGGCTTGCCTTTGTGGCTACCCAAAGGCGCAGAATTGCGCTTGCGTTTGCAACATTTTATGGAAAAAGCCCAGCAAAAAGCGGGTTATGACAAAGTGATGACCCCGCATATTGGGCAAAAAGAATTGTACGTTTGCTCGGGGCATTATGAAAAATACGGAGCGGATTCTTTCCAACCCATACACACGCCTGCCGAGGGCGAGGAGTTTTTGCTCAAACCCATGAATTGCCCGCACCACTGCGAAATTTATAAAACAAAACCCCGTTCTTACAAAGATTTGCCTGTGCGCTTGGCGGAATTTGGCACGGTATATCGCTATGAACAGTCTGGGGAATTGCATGGCTTGACACGTGTGCGTGGTTTTACCCAAGATGATGCACATATTTTCTGCATGCAAGAGCAGGTGAAAGAAGAATTTAAAAAAGTCATTCATTTGGTGCTTTATGTGTTTAAAACACTGGGCTTTACAGAATATACTGCCCAAGTTTCTTTGCGTGATCCAGCCAATCCGAGCAAATACATTGGCTCTGATGAAAATTGGAACAAAGCAGAAACGGCGATTATAGAAGCTGCTGCCGAGGAAAACCTCAAAACCGTGGTGGAATATGGCGAGGCGGCGTTTTATGGACCAAAACTGGATTTCATGGTCAAAGATGCCATTGGCAGACGCTGGCAATTGGGCACTATCCAAGTGGATTATAATTTGCCTGAGCGTTTTGAACTGGAATACATGGGTGCGGACGGGCAAAAACACCGCCCTGTGATGATACACCGTGCGCCTTTTGGTTCCATGGAGCGTTTTATTGCTGTGCTTTTGGAGCATTGCAAGGGCGATTTCCCATTGTGGCTTGCGCCCAATCAAGTGCAAATTTTGCCTATTAGCGAAAAATACCACGATTATGCAGAAGAAATCAAACAGACTTTGCTGGACAATGATGT
>CANHHI010000083.1 GCA_947460225.1 Flavobacteriales bacterium | reverse complement strand
TTAGGAGAACAAGGTTTTGATGATTTGATGCGTGCATCGTTTAACGAGAAAGAGTCTATTATGCAGCTTTTATTGAAAAAAATATAATCTAATCTAATAAAAATTTTAAAAAATCATGAAACAATTCAAACAAAAAGTTCAAGCATTATTATTGGCATTATGTGTGCTATTCTTGACCTTATGCAACTTTATCTTTTCTGCTTGTACCAAGCAAGCAAAAAAACCCATTGTGGAAAACATTCAGCAACATCAGATTCCTTTGCAGAAATTTGGAAATAGTTCTGCATTAAAAGGAACGATAACGTATGACCAATATGTGCAAAATGTGTCTGATTTCTTTCATACAAGCCATTTAGACCCTTATCTTGATGATGTTTTAGATGTGCTTAGTTATTTACAAATTGGTACAATGGTAACATCTTTGTTTATGGCTGCGGATCCCATGACCTTGGTGCTAGATCTTATTATAAACTCTGCCGTGCTGGTTCAGTTTGTGGAAACATTGATAAAAGACCCCAAGGAAGTCGCTATTGCATTAGGAGAGCTTGTTGCTGTAATACCAGCTCAAGCAATTGCTACTGTATTGTTTGACAATATACAATGGGTAGAGATGGAGATGCTAGATAATGGTAAATTGAGAATAGATGCTAGGGATTACTATGAGACAATGAAAGTGAATTACATAGATGATAATATGATGTATTTGTATGGTTATTTTGAGACGCCATCTAAGTCTTGGGCTTCCCCTAAATTTTCTTTGCACCATGCTCCTAACGATGATGGTAGCCAAATGGAACAAGTTTTTGAGATTGATGTTCGTCTTGTGTCTGATATTCCTAAGGGAAAGTTAAATTTAGTTGTGGACATGTATAATCCAGGTGACAATTTTCTACGTCTATTAACCACGCCTATTGCAGAGTTAGGCTCTGAAATGCTCTGTTCAGGAGCCCTAGCAAACGCCTTGTTCGATGCATTATTACACCCACAGTCTCATGATATTTTACAAAATATTACTGCAGCTGGAGTCTTGTGTGATAAGGAGCTTAAGGAAAAACTTCAAAGTGCGCTTTCGGTTTCTTTTAAGCCAACAAAAGCCAGAAAATATTTTTCATTTGATAATTCTCCGCTTCTTGCCGATTCTTATGATGTGGAATTTTGGGCAGATTTTGGTAAAGGAGAACAATTGCTAAAACCAGATAAAGTTCAAGGTGTATTATCAGGGTATCATTTAGAGTTAGGGGATATGCAAATGTTAAAATCATTAAAGGTAAAAACGTTTTCAGCAAAGTCGGTTACAACTATCCCAAATCCAGAATATGTGACAGCAGTGAATAATTTTCACAATGCAGGAATTTATCATTCAACGTCTGATATGAATGCCATACTAGCAGGAGTTGGAATTCTGCCAACTATTACTCAGACTACCAGTGCTCCTTTAGATTTTGAGATGTTTGATGCAAATGCGCAAATGGGTATTTTTGCTGTAAATAAACAGCAAGATAATACTTCACAAGATTTATATCCTATGTTACAAGAACAAAGTCAATCTAGATACGCAGGGAAATTTAAAATATCTTACGATAAATACAAAGAAAACACGCTAAAAACAGTGTTAAATAATCCGATTGCAAGAGTTCAAATTTATACGCAGATGTTGCGTCAAACTTGTACAACTTATGCAGGTAGAGAATTTAATCAACTGTTTGAATCTGTTTTAAAGAATAATTTTGACCATAGTCTTATTGACATGCTATTTTCTGAGAATTATCCCATAGAGGCATTTTATGTGAAGGCAAATGATATTGCTTGGGGATTAGGATCAAATAGTTGGTATTGTGATAAATGGGATAACACAGTAAGCCACATGAATGTATTTGATCATATCAAACTAGAAAATGAGATGTTTAAACTTTATGCTTTCCAGGATTATTTAAACGATGTGCCTAAATCTACTAGTGTTTTTAATGTAAGTGTATCAGGTAAACCTATATATTTAGAAAGTGAAGGTAAAAATGTTTATACGTCTCTCAAACATTTGATGTTATTTGGATATGACGTGGTTAAACCATTGCCAACCAAAGAGCGAGAGACAATAGATACGTATGCTTTTCCTATAGATAAAAACAATAAGATGCTGAGTACAATTTTATTGCCCTTTCAAAAGCAATAACATAAAAAAAATAAAAACACAAAAAACGAACCCTAAGGTTCGTTTTTTGTCTATGAAGAAATTGATTTATAAACCTTGCAAAGTTTCTTGTATCATTTTCACGTAGTCTGCATTTTTGGCTTCTTCTGCCAATTTTAATGCCATCTGTAAAGTTTCTTTGGTTGCTTTAATGGCTTTTTTATCTTGGTTTTGCAATTTTGCTTGGATTTTTCCTTTCAAAAAAGCAGACCAATAGGCTTTTGGATTTTGTTCCAATTCTGCGCTTGCCCATACCAAGGCTTGTTTAAGGTCTTTGTTGTGTTCAAGGTAGTACGATGCAGCAATCCAGTAAGGTTTTTTATCGCTTTGCATGGCAAGGTCAATGTTTTTCATCATTTTGCCTTCAAAATCTATACCCGCAATAGCCAAACTCACTTTGGTGGTTTCCCACATTAGGTTTAAATGTATTTTTTCTGCTTGTACATCGCTAAAACCAATGGTAAAGGTTTCCACTGACTGCGCAAGTTTTTCAGCTTTCACTTGAAAACGAGCCACATCTTCACTTTCTTGGTAGCCCATTGAACCCCAAAGTTTGGTGTTTTTGCTCAAAATCAGCGTCCAATTCTCTTCATTTGGCATGCTGTACAAAGCATATTCACCCGCTGGAATGTTTTTGCCATCAATTAAAACCTCTTCACCAAAAGTGATTTTAGTCGCTCCATTTGCGCCCGTGCGCCAAATTTCGTTGTAGGGCACCAAGCCACCAAAAATTTTTCTGCCTTTTGTATTTGGGCGAGAATAGTCCACAGAAACTTTGGAAAAACCAAAATCTTGTGTGATAACTTCTTTTGCACTTGCTTGTGGAAACTTAATTTCCGTATTTTGGGCAAACACGCTTGTGCTTGCCACTATTAAACCGAGTGATAATAATGTTGTTTTCATAATTTGCGAAGTTACAATAATTTTTAAGCATTGCAAAAAAATACCCCCTGCAACCGTTAAAAATATTAGGCTTTTTTTGATTTGTGTTTTCATCAATGAAATGATTTAGAATTTTAAAATACCTCCTTCTGCACGCACGCTTGCACCATTGGTTGCGCCTGCCAGCGGACTTGCTACAAAAGCAACTGTATTGGCGATTTCTTCCACATCTATAAACCTTTGAATAATAGATGCAGGTCTGGCTTCTTTAAAGAAATTAGCCTCTACGGTTGTCAAGTTTTGCCCTTGGCTATCTGCCAAATTTTTCACAAACGCTTCCACGCCTTCCGAACGTGTGGGACCAGGCAAAACCGCATTCACAGTAACTGCAGTGCCTTTGGTGAGTTCCGCCATACCTTTCACAATAGCGATTTGTGCGGCTTTGGTCATGCCATAATGCACCATTTCCGAAGGAATATGCACGCCCGATTCGCTGGCTAAAAACACAATTCTGCCCCAGTTTTTGGCGAGCATTTTCGGAAAATAATAGCGGCTTAAACGCACGCCGCTCATCACATTGATTTCAAAAAACCTTGTCCAATCGGCATCGGAAATTTCGGCAAATGCTTTGGGTTCAAAAATCCCTAAATTGTTGATTAAAATATCTAGTTCAGCAATTTCATGGATAATTTTGTCTGCGCCTTTTGCATCGGATAAATCCGCCACGATGCCCTTTACCTGCGCATTGGGCACAGCTTGTTCTATTTTTGAAACAGCTTGCGCTACTTTTTGCGCATCTCTACCGTTGATAAACACTTTGGCACCTTCCTGTGCAAATACTTTTGCCGTGGCAAAGCCAATGCCTAAGGTAGAGCCCGTAACCAGTACGGTTTTGTTTTTGAGTTTTAAGTCCATAAATTTGATTTTTAATTTTATTTACTACTTTGCAAAAAAGACGCACTGCTATATCAACCCTGTTCGCCCATGAATAATTTTCGGCTGATGCGCTCGGAAAATTTTTGTGTGGGTGCTTTTTTGATGTTGATGTGTTGTACAGTTTGGGCGTTTAGTGCAAAAAAACCAAAACTTGCCCATAAAAGAATATTTTTCATGATTTATACATGTTTTAAAATGTCGGATACGTCAAATTTATAATGCGAGCCGTGAAAAACCACCTTGCCGTCTTTTAAGAGCAAAACTTGTGGCGATTCATGGCGCACGCCAAACTTAGTTTCTATTTCATTGGAAATGCTCCTAAATGTGAGCAAATCCAAATAATACAAATCCATTTTGCTGGCTAACGATTCAAAACCTTGTTCTATTCTTGCTTTGGCATCTGCATTAACAGGGCAAGTGGTAGAGTGCTTGTAAATCAATTGCGGTTTTTGCTTTGACAAAAGAACAATTTCATCTAATTGCGCCATTTTGTCTAAAATTTTCCAGTTTTTCATAATTTTTTATTTAATACCATTTTACAATTTCTTCCATATTTCTTCTTGTTTTTTCACGCATGGGTGGGGCAAGCCTATACCCAAAAGCGCACATCACACAAATGCCATATTTCTCTGTGTCTATGTTAAAATCTTGGGCTAAAATTTGGTTAATGTCCTGTTTTTGGAAACCTTCCACAGGGCAACTGTCAATGCCTAGCATCGCAGCGGAACTCATCATGTTGCCCAATGCAATGTAAATTTGTTTGCCTGCCCAATCTTCTAGTTTTTCAGGCGTGTTGATTGCAAAATCTTTTTCTTGGAAATTTTTCAATATATTTTTGCGCATGGCAATGGTTTCGTCAGATAATTGTTGCACATGGCGCATGAAATCCGCCAATTGAGGGCTATCAAAGTGCATAAGAGGCGATTTTTTAGCCAAATACAACACAAAATGACTTGCAGTAGGCAATTGCTTTTGCGCTCCCCATGTGAAAGTTTTTAATTTTTCTCTGAGCACAGGGTCTTGTACCACAAGCATTTCAAAAGGTTCTAAGCCAAAAGAGGTGGGAGAGAGCCTGCCTGTTTCTAAAATGGTTTCAAAATCTGCTGTACTGATTTTTTTGTTTTCATCAAATACTTTGCAAGCGTGCCTAAATGCAAATGCGTCTAAAAGGTCTTTTTTATTGATCATATATTTTTATTTATAAGTGCAAAGTTCATGTATTTTATTTGCTTTTTTCTTGTAAAATATCGGGTTATTTTGGTACATTTGCAGGTATGATTGCGAAAATTTTACACGCTCCTTTTTCTTTGCAAGTGGTTTCTTATAAAGCCCAAGATGTTGTACAGCCTTATAAAAACAATTATTTTGAATTGGTTTATGTGATAGAAGGCATGGGTAAACAGTGTGTCAATAAAAATAAAACCCCTTACAAAACAGGTCAGTTGTTACTTTTAACACCTAATGATTGCCATGCTTTGGAAATAGAAACGCCAACCACGGTGCAATATGTGCGCTTTACGGGCTATTATTTTACCGAACACAAAAACGGCGGTATGTTTGCGACTTGGTATAAAAAAATGGAATACATTTTCAACAACCACAACCGAGCTGTAGGCTGCCTTTTGAAAGATGCCAAAGATTGCCAGTTGGCACGCACTTTGCTTGCCCAGTTGCAAGAAGAAGATATGGGGAGCTTGTTTTATGAAGACTATGTGAGTCATACACTTGCCATGCTTTTAACGATTTTAGCACGTAATATTGCGAGGCAAAAAAAAATAGAGGTGGTTCGGGTGGAGGACAAACAAAGGATTTTAGATATTTTGCAATACATTCAAGTGCATATTTACGAACCTGAAAAATTAAAAATTGCTAATTTGGCTAGTTTTTTTTCACTATCACCCACGTATTTTTCGGAATATTTCCAAAAGCATACAGCTGAAACGCCCAAAGAATATATTTTAAAATATAAAATTCAATTGGTGGTGGATAGGCTGAAATATTCGGACATGCCTTTTGCGCATATCGCCGATGAACTGGGCTTTACCGATGAAAGCCATTTGAATAAAATATTCAAAAAATACAAAGGTACGCCACTGGGTGATTTTCGCAAGAAAATGATAGAAATACTCAAAACCCCAGCCTAAGCTGGGGTTTACTCACCTACCTTCATAAGGCTGAATCATTTTGGCAAACCAAATGCTAAGCAATGAAAAAAATGCCGCTAAAACGCCAACCATTTCATAGTTTTCCAACATACCTGTTTGTGTATTTTGCACCACAATATGCCCCACCAAATAACTAATAATGCCTTGCATAAAGCTCATAAAAGACTGGTTGATGCTTAAAAAAGAACCTCTTTGTTCTGGTTTTATGGAAATGGAAATCAGCGCATTCAATGGAATAAAGCGAGCAGAGGAAAACATGAAAAATACGCTAGAAGCTGTCATTGCACAGAGCAAAGAAAATGGATTTGCCTGCAAAAGCGGAATACCCAAAAGCGGGATAACTGCCAACACGGAAAGCACAGCAAAGGTTTTGTATTTGCCTATCGTATCGGCAATTTTGCCAATATATGGAAAAACAAGCAAAGTAACTATGCCACCAGCAGTATAAGTATAGCCTACTTGGGTTTCGCTCAGTTTGAGGTTTTTTATAAAAAAGACCGCCAAAAAAGGTATTAAAGCAAAATGGCTGAGCGTAAACACGCAGGTCATCAAAAGGGATTTTACTTGGTTTTTCTCTTTGCCAATATTGTTTACAGCATGGAGTAAATTATTGCTTTTGTTGATGTTGTGTTTTAAACTGGGAATGCTAAAATAGCTCATAATCCAAACAAAAATACCTATGATGCAAATGCTGATAAAAGCCATTTTCCAGCCCCATAAACTACCAATATACAAACCCGCTGGCACCCCAGCAATACTTGCCAC
>CANHHI010000082.1 GCA_947460225.1 Flavobacteriales bacterium | reverse complement strand
AACTAGGTTTTAAGCGAAAATTAGAAAATAAAAATTGGGTATTCTTGCCCAATTTTTTTTATTTAAAGTGGTTTTTTTACTACCGCGCTTCGCTTGCTGGTTTCAAAATGCTGTACCTTTGTGGTATCTTACAACAGATTACTACAAAAACCCTTAAAACAACTAGGTTTTAAGCGAAAATTAGAAAATAAAAATTGGGTATTCTTGCCCAATTTTTTTTATTTAAAGTGGTTTTTTTACTACCGCGCTTTGCTTGCTGGTTTGAAAATTCTTGCGTGAAATATTAACAGGCTATCACCATGCTGTTTATGGCGCTGTTGCGGGAGCAAGCCAATTTTCTCAGCGAACGGGCGTAAAGATTTTTTGGTCAGCGAACAAAGTGAGCCCCGAGACCGAAAAATTAGACATGCAAAGCATGTTTTTATTCTGTGCTACGCACAGGCAATATAGCCCGCAAAGCGGAATAATTGCAGGCTTGCCTGCCTTTTGTAGCTCTTGACAAAAGAACAAGAAAAAATGTATATTTATATTTTACTACCGCGCTTCGCTTGTTGGTTTCAAAATTCTTGCTTGAAATATCAACAGATTACTACAAAAACCCTTAAAAAACTAGGTTTTAAGCGAAAATTAGAAAATAAAAATTGGGTAAAATATTACGCCATTTTATTTTTTTGTGTAGCTATTTTTTGCATTGTGATTTTTTTGATACTCTTTTTCGTGCAAGCAAAAAAGTATAAAAAAATAAAGCTAAAACCCTTACGCATCTAAAAAGGACGTTGTAGTTGTAGCTTTATTTAGCTAGTAGTCTTGCATACCTTAAAACGGTATTGTTCTCCTAGCTTACAGATGACAAATTTAATATATTTTTTTCAATGTACAAAAAAAATAAAGCTAGTAGTTTGGCACACCTTAAACGGTATTGTTCTCCTAGCTTTATTTAGCTAGTAGTCTTGCATACCTTAAAATGGTATTGTTCTCCTAGCTTACAGGTGACAAATTTAATATATATTTTTCAATTTACAAAAAAAAATAAAGCTAGTAGTCTGACACGTCTTAAACGGCGTTGTTCTCCTAGCTTTATTTGGCTAGTAGTCTTACATACCTTAAAATGGTATTGTTCTCCTAGCTTACAGATGACAAATTTAATATATTTTTTTCAATGTACAAAAAAAAATAAAGCTAGTAGTCTGACATACCTAAAATGGGTATTGTTCTCCTAGCTTTATTTAGCTAGTAGTCTTACATACCTTAAAACGATATTGTTCTCCTAGCCTTCGTGTTTCGTTGGAACATAACACAAGTGCAAATTTAAAACATTTTAAAATAAAAAGCAAATTTTCAAAACCTATTTTTTTGATTTTCTGTTTGTGCTATTGACAAAAAAATATTATTTTTGCCCATAGATTACTTTTCAATTTTATGAACACCGAAGAACTTTTACTAGCTACCGAGCAATTGCCAGCAAAAAAAGCTATTGTAAAAATTATAGACTTAAAAATAGACAGCGACATGCGAGAAACGCTCACAAGAATGGAAGTGATGTTTGATAAAGTCAATGCACGCATAGAAAAGGTAGATGCACGTATAGACACTTTGAGCAAACACATGGATATGATGTTCGCTCAAATGAATACACGCATAGATGATACAAACAGACGTGTAGATCATTTGGAAATGGCTACAAATCGTCGTATGGACAGAATGGATAACACGATGCGCTGGGGTTTTGGCATCATCATCACGCTGATGCTTGCCATGAAGTTTTTTCAATAATCTTTTTTAGCATACGCCCATCATTCCAAAAACATACAAGGGCTAAAAAAACTGCAACTGTTGGTATTTATTTTGTTCGGGTGGTGCAATGCGCTGTCTGCCCGAATGCACCACCATCGCCCCAAACTGGCGGTCGGTGAATTGGGTAATCACCACAGAACCCTTGTCGGGCAAAATTTTTCGGACTTGCGCCACGTGTTTTTCCGCATGTTCCGCACTGGGGCAGTGTCTAGTGTAAATGCTGTATTGGAACATGCCAAAACCATTTTTCAACAAGCGTTTTCTAAACAAACTCGCCTCTCTGCGTTCTTCTGCCGTTTCTGTGGGCAAATCAAAAAATACAAAAATCCACATAATTCTATACGCATTAAATCTTTCTTGGTTCATTTTATTTCGGGGTATTGCATTTTTTTAAGTTCTCCCTCAAAGCATTTGCGCAAGCTCGTACTGCTAACATCTAGGGCGTGCATCAAAGGACTGGTGTTTTTTTGTATGGACACGTCCAAAGTGGCAATTTGGAGCAAATGTGCCTTGGCATCTTTGTCCAGTTCTTCTGCATCGGGGTATTTGGCTATCCAATCCAGCACCAAAGCATCTACGTAAGGGCGATATGGCTCCATCACATCATCTGCCAAGCAATACGCATTGTACTGGTTTTTGTGGTGTATGCCCACACTGGGCAAAAGACCCGCACAAACCAAACTGCGGGCAGTCATGGCACGCAACACTGCATAGCCATAATTGAGAAAACTATTGGGGAAATTGCCCTGTCTGTCTCTGATAAAATGCGGATTTTCAAAAATTTGCTTCCAATAATAAGCCGCTGCACGGGCTTCCAAGTTGGTGCTGTCGCCAGATTTGATTTCTTCTGCCCATTTTAGCATATTTTCCTGGGGCAAATTTTGTTGTTTCAACACAAAGGCTTGGTGTAATATTTTGGCTTTTACAGTCTGCGCCCAAAGCTGTTTTTTGAGAGGTTCGCTCGCAGATAGTTGTGCTTGTTGATATTTTTGAGCCAATACATTCCCTTCCATGGGGAGCATCAGCGCAATAGGCACGTGCCTTGCATTGCAAGTCAAAACAGATACTTTGTTTTCCGCCAATTGCGCAAGCAAAGGTTGTGTGATGCTAATTTGCGCATGGTCTAACACCACCATGCCCAAGTCTTCGATGGGTACAGTCATTTTTTGTGCAGTTTCTGCTTGTTTAACAACCAATTGCAAATTTTCGGTGCTCAAATGGGCAGGGTTGCCAAAATATAAAGTTCTTTTTACCATGATGTTTGAAAAACAGTCGGCAAAAGTAATAATTTATTTCTTTACAATGTTGAAAAATACTTAAAAAATTTCAAAAATTGTTTATAACTTATGGAAAAGTATATTTTAAAAACGTTTTCTACTTGGTTTTAAAATATTAACTTTGCACCCAGAATTTTGAATTCCAAGTTACAAAAAGGATTTTTCCGTTGAGTGTAACTCATTTAGAGTGGTCGGAAACGGTCGCTCTTTTTTTTGAAGATTTATTTAAATTATGGCTATAAAGATTTTAGGACTGGATTTAGGAGTTGCTTCGATAGGCTGGGGAGTCATAGAGGCGGAGCGAGACGAAAAAAAACTTAAAAATGTATCGGTATTGGCTTTAGGGATTCGGGAAATTCCTTTGGACACAGATGAAAAAAAAGAATTTAGCAGTGGCAATGCAGCTACAAAAACGCAAAATCGCACGCTAAAACGTTCTGCCCGCAAGCGTTACATGCGTTATCGTTTGAGGCGTACTTATCTTTTGAAAGTCTTGGCAGAAAAGAACATGATGCCCGAAAACTTGGCGCAAAACCCCAAAGATTATTTGCCAGAAACTTTGTATTTGCTTAGAGAAAAAGCCTTGTCTGAACAAATAACTTTGCAAGATTTTGGCAGAATTTTATATCATTTAAACCAAAAAAGAGGTTTTAAAAGTTCTCGCAAAGATTTTAGCAAAGACACCGAAACCGATTACAAAAAACAAATTACCGAAAATGAAAAATTGTTGCAAACTTTGGGCTATACCATTGGACAATTTTGTGCGCTGGAACTTAAAAAACAAAGAATTTTACAAGCAGACATTCAAGCGGGTAAAAAATCTGTGGCAGATTTGTCAGAGGCGGAAAAAGAAACCCTGTATTTTCAAGTAAAAAAACGCATTTTTAACCGCAGTACTTACATAGCGGAGTTTAATCAAATATTTGAAAAACAAAGAAATTATTATCCCGATATACTCACGCAAGATTTGCAAGTAGAAATCAGAGACCGCATTATTTATTACCAAAGACCTTTAAAATCTTGCAAAGGTTTGGTGGGCTTTTGTGAATTAGAACCCTTGCGCAATATGCAAGATAAAAAAACGGGCAAAGAGATACGTGTGGGGGTAAAAGTAGCCCCTGTGAGTTCGCCTTTGGCGGAATTTTGCGCTTTGTGGGAACGCATCAATGCCTTATGTGCAAACATCAAAGACCTTGATAAAAAGCCTGTGCCCATTACGTTGGCAGAAAAAAACAAGATGTTTTCGCATCTGAAACAATCTGAAAATTTGAGTTACACAAAATTTTTAGACATACTAGGCAGACCAAAAAGCGAAATTATTGCCAATGCGCATTTGCAAAAAAACGGCATCAATGGTATAGCAAATTATCATTTGCTGTATAAAACTTTACAGGAATTAAACCTAGATACGGCAAAATACATGCGTTTTAACTTGCAAACGCAAGCAGAAAGTGTGAGCAAAGATGGGGAAATTATACCCATTCAAATAGACAACAATTACCAAAACGAGCCTTTATATCAGCTTTGGCATGATTTGTATTCGCTTAGCGATGAACCTTTGCTCAAAAAATTGCAGGAAAAATATGGTTTTTCTATGGAGCAAGCCCAAAGATTAAATCAAGTAACTTTTAAGCAAGATTTTTCTAATAAAAGCATCAAAGCCATGCGCAAACTTTTGCCCCATTTGATGCAAGGGGAATTGTATAGCGATGCGGCGGAATTGGCAGG
The DNA here is from genome assembly GCA_947460225.1 of Flavobacteriales bacterium. GTDB lineage: Bacteria > Bacteroidota > Bacteroidia > Flavobacteriales_D > CANHHI01 > CANHHI01. Next base: position 2,169 of record CANHHI010000082.1, on the reverse strand, counting down.
TTTTAACCACAGCAGATCAGAAACGCTTGCTGAAAAAGCCATACGGGATTTATTGCCCAGCTTGCCTTTGCTCAAAAAGAACAGTTTGCGCCAGCCTGTGGTGGAAAAAATTCTCAATCATTTGGTGAATTTGGTCAATGATGTGATAAACCCAGAAAATGGTTTGGTAAGCCAAGAAGAACGAGAAAGTGGTAATTTTGAAATCCGCATAGAATTGGCTCGTGATTTGAATAAAAGTATCAAAGAGCGCAAAAGGCTCACGCAAAGTATTTCTGCCAATGAAAAAGAAAACAAGCGCATTGTGGATATTTTAAAACCCATAAAAATGGGGCAAAATATCAGTAGAAACGATATAAACCGCTATAAATTGTGGGAGCAACAAGGTGGGCAGTGCTTGTATTCGGGCAAGTCCATAGAATTGAATAAAATTCTAAGCCAAGCAGAAGTAGATAGAGACCATATTTTGCCCGAAAGTTTATTTCCAGACGATACGCTCACCAATACCTGTTTGGTGTATGCCAAAGAAAACAGAGACAAAGGACAGCGCACAGCTTGGGATTATATGCAAACCAAACCCAAAAAAGACCAAGAAGAGTATTTGGCAAGAGTAAAAAAACTATTGGATTCTGGGAATAATAAAAAACAAAAAAAAGAAGAGCAAGAAGCAGGGGCTAAGGGAATTTCTAAGCGAAAGTATGAATTTTTGCGCATGACTTTGGCGGAAATGCCCACAGATTTTGCCACCCGTCAGCTCAATGAAACCCGCTATATTTCTAGGAAAGCAGGGGAAATGTTGAGGCAAGTTTGCCGTGAGGTGCATTTTTCTTCGGGGAGCATTACCGATATGCTCAAACACAGCTGGGGTTGGCACACCATTTTGGAGGAACTTAATGTGGAAAAATACGCTCAGCATGCGCCTGAACGCATTTATGAAAAAGAAGTCAATGGGCGCAAGCGCAGATGTATAAAAGATTGGACAAAGCGTGCTGACCACCGACACCACGCCATAGATGCACTGGTGGTGGCTTGCACAACTACGCAAATTATCCATGCCTTGAATAACCCCAAAAATTTAGAGGAGGTAAAAATTTTGCAAGAAGAAAAAAAGCAAGAAACGCAAAAAACCAGCAAAATAGAATATTTCTTGCGTGATGTTTGTCCTTTGTCGCATGCAAGCGTAAAGCAAGAGGTGGAAAAGATTTTGGTGTCTTGCCACAAAAGCACCAAAGTAGCCACCAAAAATTTAAACCGCTATAAATGGTTGAATACAAAAGAACATACGCAAAAAACGCTTACGCCTAGAAAAAATTTGCACAAAGAATCTGTGTATGGCGAAGTAGAAACCTTTGCGTGGAAAACTGTAGAACTTAAAAAAATCAATTTGGATAATATCCAAGAAGTAGAAGCCAAATACAAAAAACTTTTGCAAGCGCATTTAGAAAAACACCAAAACGACCCAAAAAAAGCATGGAAACAGGATTTTTTATTGCCCAGTGGTTTGTCTTTGGAAAAAGTGCGCATCAAAGATTGGCAAAAGGATTATGTGCTGAAATATGAACTCAATCAAGATTTTAAATACACAGATGTAGAAAGCATTGTAGATGAAAAAGTGCGTGCATTGGTTCGGGAAAGATTTCATGCTTTTAACAACGATGCCAAAAAGGCTTTTCAAAGCCCTTTATATCTAGATCAAGCCCAAACCATAGTCATTAAAACGGTGCGTTGCAAAGCGGTAAAAAATGCGGTGGCTTTGCATCAGAACGCAAAAGGCAAAGCTATAGATTTTGTACAAACCCAAGGCAATCATCACGTGGCGATTTATCAAGATGAACAGGGCAAATTGCAAGAAATTTGTCTGACTTTTTTTGATGCCATGCGCCGTGTTAAATACGGTTTGCCTGTTTTTGTGAGCAATACCGAGTATGCCATGCAAAAATTACTAGATACTTTGCCCAAGATAGCCAGCGAAGAACAAGAAATTATTGTCAATACTTTCCCAAAAGCCAATTGGCAATTTGTGGTTTCTTTGTCTATCAATGAAATGTTTGTGCATTTGCCCAAGCAAGAAGTAGAAGAACTTTTTGCGGTGCACGATTATGTCAAAATCAGTGCGTATTTGTATAGGGTGCAAACGCTTGCTACAAAAGACTATTTATTAAAACATCATTT
>CANHHI010000081.1 GCA_947460225.1 Flavobacteriales bacterium | reverse complement strand
CGGGTATTCATTTCCATGAAATAAAAATTCCGGTGTTTGTCCACCAGAAATTCTACTGTACCCACGCCTTCATAATTGATGGCTTTCACTGCTTGAATAGCCGCTTTGCCCATTCTTTCCCGCAAATCATCGGTCATAAAAGGCGAAGGCGTTTCTTCTACCAATTTTTGGTGTCTGCGCTGTATAGAACAATCTCTTTCTGAAAAATGGCAAGCATTTCCGTGCTGGTCTCCTGCTACTTGTATTTCTATGTGTCTTGGTTCTTCTATGAATTTCTCCATATACATGCCGTCATTGCCAAAGGCAGCTTTGGCTTCTGTTCTAGCACTTTCCCAAGCAGCATCTAGTTCTTCTTCTTTCCAAAGCACACGCATGCCTTTGCCACCACCGCCCGCAGTAGCCTTCATCATCACAGGATATCCAATTGCTTTTGCAGTTTCTTTGGCGTGCGCTAAGCTGTCCAGCAAGCCTTCCGAACCAGGTACGCAGGGCACATTTGCCTGTTTCATGGTGGCTTTGGCAGTTGCCTTGTCGCCCATTTTGGCAATCATCTCTGGGGAAGCCCCAATAAATTTGATTTTGTGGTCTAAGCAAATCTGTGAAAATTTAGCATTTTCCGACAAAAATCCGTAACCTGGGTGTATGGCATCGGCATTGGTAATTTCCGCAGCGGCAATCAAATTGGGTATTTTTAAGTAAGAATCAGCACTGCGTGGCGATCCAATGCAAACGGCTTCGTCTGCAAAGCGCACGTGCAAGCTGTCTTGGTCTGCGGTGGAATACACCGCCACCGTTTTAATGCCCAATTCCTTACAAGTTCTGATGATGCGCAGGGCTATCTCACCCCTGTTGGCAATGAGTATTTTCTTAAACATAGGTTTCATTAGATAGGTTCTACCAAGAACAAGGGTTGATCGTATTGCACAGGACTTGCGTCATTGACCAAAATCTTGATGATTTTGCAATTCATTTCGCACTCAATTTCATTGAACAACTTCATGGCTTCTATGGTGCAAATCACTTTGCCTTTTTGCACCACATCGCCTTCATTGACGTAAAAAGCGGCGTTTGGGTTGGCTTTTCTGTAAAAAGTGCCAATCATAGGCGATTTGATTGCTGTGCCCTTTTCTGCCACAGGTGTTGGATTGGCATCGTTTTTGGTGCTTGGCGCACTTGCCTGCACTTGTGGACTTGCCTGCACGGTGGTTATTACTGCGCCTTGTTTTTTGAGTTGGAGTTTAAAATCTTTTTGCTCCAAACTTATTTCTGAAAAACCTTGCTCATTGAGCAATTCCATGATTTTTTTTATTTCTTCGAGTTTCATAATTTTTGTTTTTTGTTTGGTTTAATATGCCCATGTCAAATAAACTGCCCCCCAAGTGAACCCTCCACCAAAAGCTGCCAATACAACTTTATCGCCTTTTTTGAGCTGGTTTTCGTAATCCCAAAAACACAAGGGCAATGTGGCGGCAGTGGTATTGCCATAACGTGCAATATTGATCATGATTTTTTCTTTGGGAAAATTTGCATAATCTGCCACGGCATCAATAATGCGCATGTTGGCTTGGTGTGGTACAAACCAATCTAAAGTTTCTGCGCTCAAGTTGTGTTTTTGCATCAGTTTTATCGTGGCATCGCCCATGTTGGTTACAGCATGTTTAAATACCGTTTTCCCGTCTTGTTTGAGGTAGTGCAAGCGATTTTTTACGGTATCCTCACTGGGAGGCATCAAAGAGCCACCCGCTGGTTGGTAAAGCAACTCACGCCCTTTGCCATCGCTGTATAAATCAAAATCTTGCACGCCAAAACCTTCGGCATTGGGTTCCAACAAAACGCCCGCAGCACCATCGCCGAAAATCACACAGGTATTGCGGTCTTGATAATCCACAATGGAAGACATTTTGTCCATGCCAATCACTGCCACTTTTTTGTATTTGCCCGTTTCTATAAATTGACTGCCCACGGAGAGTGCATATAAAAACCCAGAACAAGCTGCACCTAAGTCAAATCCCCAAGCGTTTTTTGCCCCAGCCTTATCGCAAATCACATTGGCATTGGACGGAAAAATATAATCAGGGGTAATGGTACCCACAATCACCAAATCAATATCCAACATGGATGTACCAGATTTTTCACAAAGTTCCTTTAAAACCGCAACCCCCATATCCGATGACGCTCCTTGTTTGAGTATGCGCCTTTCTTGTATGCCCGTTCGGCTGGTTATCCAAGCATCAGAGGTTTCTATGATGCTTTCTAGGTCTTTGTTGCTGAGCACGTCTGGTGGTACATAACCTCCAACGGCGGTAATAGCCGCTGTTAATTTATTTGCCTTCATAAGCAAAAGCCTGTTGTATAGCTGAAACTAATTTAGATTCCACCACTTCTTGTGCGAATTTAATCATGTTTTTCATGGCTTTGGCATTGGATATACCGTGACCAATAATCACAGGGGCATTTACACCTAAAATGGCAGCCCCTCCATAATTTTCAAAATTAAAACGTGCAAAATAGTCGTCTTCTATGTTTCGTTTGCGTATCAAAGAATAAAAAGCCTCGGCTTGTTTTAAGATAATATTGCCTACAAAACCATCGCAAACCGTAACATCTTGCTCGCCTGTAAAGGTATCTCTGCCTTCTATGTTGCCAATAAAATTGATGCGGTTGTCTTGTTTTAAAATGCTATACACTTCTTTAACCACCACATTGCCTTTGCCCTCTTCTTCGCCGATGTTCATCAAGGCTACTTTTGGATTGTCTAGTTTATACACCAATTTTGCATAGATAGAACCTAATAGTGCAAATTGCACCAGCACATCATGTCTGCAATCGGTGTTTGCCCCCACATCTAGCAAAATATTCATGCCTCCATCTTCTTTGGGCAAAGCGCCCACCAAACTTGGGCGTATAATGCCTTTCACAGTACCTACGTTATAAATAGCGCCCACAAGCATGGCACCTGTGTTTCCAGCACTTGCAAAAGCATCTATTTGTTTTTCTGCCAGCATTTTGAAACCTACCACGATGCTAGAATCTTTTTTCTTAGGCACAGCACGTGTTGGCGAATCGCCCATTTCTATCACTTCGGTGGTATGCACAAAGGTATAATCCGATGCGCTAGCACCATGTTCTTTTAAAAGTGCTTCGGCTTGATTTTTATCACCGATTAAAACAAGCTCAATGGCTGGGTTTGGATTTTCTTTTTTAAAAGCAATTGCGCCTAAAATGGCTTCCTTTGGGGCATAATCGCCACCCATAATGTCTAATCCTATTTTCATAGCTATGATTTGAGGGTGTAAAACTACAAAAAAATATGCAATCCCAAAATAAAAAATAAAAAAAAGAGACTTTTGAGGGTCTCTTTTATGTTTTTTTGCGCGTAAAAATTAGCTAGCGATAGCTTGTTCCTCGGCTGGACTTTTGTCTATTACAACTCTTCCTTTGTAATACAATTTACCTTCATGCCAGTGTGCATGGTGCATCAAATGATACTGTCCAGTTTTTTGACATTTAAATAAAGTAGGCAATGTAGCCTTGTCGTGCGTTCTTCTTTTGTCTCTACGCGTTTTGGAGTGTCTTCTTTTTGGATTAGGCATGACGCAAAATTATTTCTATGGTTTTCTTGTCTAAAAATTCAGACTGCAAAGATAAAACTTATTTTAATAAATCCAATAATTTATTCCATCTATCATCACTTTTTTTTTCACTTTTTTGCTGTTCATGTTCTAAATCTGTGATTATATCTACGCCACAATCTTTTTTATTGGCATGCACTTTTTTAATGGGCAAGTGGGTTAAAATCAATTCATAAAACAAATGTCCCAAATCCAATTGGTGCTCCGAAGACATAATCACCCAAATGTGCTCGTCTAAGTCGCATTCGTCCTCGTGTTCGGTGAGCTTTACAACTAAAGTCTCATCGATTTCCAAGGGAATTTCTATTTCTTGGTTGCATCTATCGCACGGAACTGCTACAAAGCCTTCAATTTGCAGACTTACATGAAACAATTGTTGTTGGGTTTTATCAAATATCACGCTTGCGTGTAGGGTGCCTTTTTCAAGCGGAGAAAATTCCAGCGATTCAAAAAAATCATTATTTATATCAAATTCAAAATCGTGTTTGCCAAGTGGCATGGCAGAAAACTCAATGGCAAAAGGGTTTTTTTGAGACATAAATTGTTTTTTGGAAAATATGGGCAAAGTAAAGCAAAAAAAGACAAATATCAGCCAAAAAAAGATTATATTTGCAGAAAATTTGCTATTTTCATGCAATCCGTAGATGATAAAATTATTGTAGAAGAGCAACAAGGAACAGCTTTGGTATTGGCGCAAACCCCTGTGGGTGCTGCCAAAAAAATGTATTTGGAGAGTTACGGTTGCCAAATGAATTTTTCCGATAGTGAAATTGTGGCTGCGATTTTGCTCAAAGAGGGGTACCAAACCACTGCTGATGTTGAAAAAGCAGATTTGATTATGCTCAATACCTGTTCTATCCGTGAAAAAGCAGAGCAAACCGTGCGCAATCGTTTGGTACACTTCAATGGGCTTAAACGCAAAAAACCCAGTCTTTTGATAGGTGTTTTGGGTTGCATGGCGGAAAGGTTGAAAGATAAATTTTTACAAGAAGAAAAAATAGTGGATTTTGTGGTGGGTCCTGATGCTTACAGAGACTTGCCTGTTGTGATACAAAAAGCGGGTAGCGGGCAAAAAGCCGTTAATGTGCTCTTGTCCAGAGAGGAAACCTACGCCGAAATTAGTCCGATTCGCTTGGGGGGAAATGGCGTTAGTGCCTTTATTTCTATCATGCGTGGTTGCGACAACATGTGTTCTTTTTGTGTGGTGCCTTTTACCCGAGGCAGGGAGCGCAGTAGAGATTTAAACAGCATATTGCACGAGGCACGTTATTTGCTTCAAGAGGGTTACAAGGAAATTACCTTGCTCGGTCAAAATGTGGATTCTTATAAATGGAAAAACACTGAAAACGAAGCTGTGGTTAGTTTTGCGCAACTATTAGAGGCTGTATCTTTGGTTTCGCCTAGTTTGCGCATACGTTTTTCTACCTCTCACCCCAAAGATATGACCGATGAGGTTTTAGCGGTGATGGCAAAATATGATAATATCTGCAAATACATACATTTGCCCGTGCAATCGGGTAATGATGAGGTTTTGGAAAACATGAACAGGGGCTACACGGCGGACTGGTATAAAAACCGTATTGATGCCATTCGTAGGATTTTGCCGACTTGTGCCATTTCTTCCGATATTATTGCAGGTTTTTGCGGAGAAACAGAAGAGCAACACCAAGATACGCTAGATATGATGGATTATGTGGGCTATGATTTTGCTTACATGTTTAAATACAGCGAGCGTCCCAATACTTTGGCGCAAAGAAAATACCAAGACGATGTGCCAGAAGAGGTAAAAAGTCGAAGATTGCAGGAAATTGTGGATAAACAAATGCTATCGGGTTTGGCGAGCAACCAAAAAGCGGTCGGCAAAGTTTTTGAAGTGCTCATAGAAGGGGAGTCTAAAAAATCCAATTTGCAATGGCAAGGCAGAACCACCCACAATAAAATGGTTATTTTTGACAAAACCAGTGGAGAAAAAGGCAGTTATGTTCAAGTGAAAATAAAGGAGTGTACTTCGGCAACCTTATTTGGTGAAATTGTGTAATGATGAGCAATATTCAAGCATTGAAACAAAAATTTGGCTTGGTTGGCAACGACCCAAGGTTTTGTCGTGCTTTGGAGATTGCCATGCAGGTAGCCATCACCGATGTTACCGTTTTGGTTGCTGGGGAAAGTGGCACGGGAAAAGAAGTAATTCCGCAGATTATTCATCAATTTAGCCCCCGCAAGCACAAAGAATACATTGCCATAAACTGCGGGGCTATCCCAGAAGGCACAGTGGATTCTGAGCTTTTTGGACATGAAAAAGGTGCTTTTACAGGGGCTGTGGAGGGTAGAAAGGGTTATTTTGCCGTGGCAGACGGAGGCACCTTGTTTTTAGACGAAGTCGCAGAATTGCCATTGACTACACAAGTTAGACTCTTGCGTGTGTTGGAAACGGGGGAGTTTATGAAAGTTGGTTCGTCCAAGGTGGAAAAAACCAATGTGCGCATTGTGGCGGCAAGCCATAAAAACTTAATCCAAGAAGTTGAAAAAGGCAAGTTTAGAGAGGATTTGTATTATCGTTTAAACACCGTGCCGATTTATTTACCAGCACTTAGGGAGCGTTCAGAGGACATCGCTTTGCTGTTTAGAAAATTTGCCGCTGACTTTTCTCAAAAATACAGAATGCCTATTGTGCAACTTGATGCCGATGCGGTGGTGTTCTTACAGGAGCAGCATTTCCCAGGAAACATTAGGCAATTGCGCAATTTGGTGGAGCAAATTACCGTTTTGGAAACCGAGCGTCAGATTAGTCAAGAAATTTTAGAAAAATATTTGCCCACGCATTTGCCTATTGTGGTTTTGCCCTACGCCGAGCACGAACCCAAGCAGGGTTTGGATATGCTGCATATTCAAAAAAAAATACAGGATTTGCAAAAAGAAGTGCAGGATATTAAGCAATTTTTATTACATTTGGGGCAGGGTATTTCGCAAAAAGTGAGTATGCCTTTGGCAATAGCGCAAGAAGAGGAAAACTTGAGTTTGGGATATGAAGATAAAGAACAAAACCAAAAAGAGCAGGTGTTGAACGCTTTAAAAAAATATAAGGGCAAACGCAAGGAAGCATCAGAAGCACTTGGCATATCTGAGCGCACGCTGTACAGAAAAATAAAAGAATTTGGTTTAGAAGACTGGTTGAAATGAGGATTTGGCATAAAATAATAACATTTATTGGCGTGTTTGCTTTGTTGCAAGCGTGCTCTGTGAAATATTCTTTGGGTAACCCTGGTTCTATACCGCCAGAGGCAAAAACCTTTACGATTCCTTTGTTTGTGGACGGCGGTGTTGGTCCAGGTTATTTGACGCAAAACATGACCAATGCCTTGCG
>CANHHI010000080.1 GCA_947460225.1 Flavobacteriales bacterium | reverse complement strand
TTGTGGCAAATGACACAACGTTTGGTGGGTATAGTTGGCGCAAGGAATAACTGTGAGCATTGGGTTTTTCTCGGTTTTTAGCCATTTTTCACCCACAATCATCTGGGCAAACTCCCCCAGCGTCATGCCATACACCACAGGCACGGGGTGCATACCCACAAAAGAACTGAATTTTTTATCTAGTACTGGTCCGTCTATGTAAAAAGCATTGGGATTGGGGCGGTCTAAAACCATTAAGGTTTTTTCTTGTTCGGCAGCTGCTTCCAAAAGATAATGCAAAGAGGATAGATAGGTGAAAAACCGCACGCCTACGTCTTGCACGTCCCAAAGGATTAAGTCTATGTCTTGCAAATCTTCGGCTTTGGGCTTTTTGCTGGCACCGTACAAAGACAAAATGGGCAAACCTGTTTTTTCATCTACGGCACTGGCAACTTTTTCCCCTGCGCCCTCCACCAAACGAAAACCGTGTTCCAAAGCAAACAATTTTTTCACAGACACACCAAGACTAAGCAAAGTGTCCAAAAGATGCGTTTTGCCCACCAGCGAATTGGCGTTTGCCACCAAGGCTATGTTTTTATTTTTTAATGCAGGCAAATAAAGCTCAGTGCGGGCATTGCCGAGTTGTAGGTCTTGGGCAAAAAGGCTCGTGCAAAGCACAGCGCAAACTAAAAAATATTTTTTCATGGCAAAAAAGATATAAAGTTAGTCAAATTATTTTAGCTTTTGCGTTTGGTTTGTTACCTTTGTGCTTATAAAAACGATTATGGCAACGGAAGAAAACGAAAACGAGGGCTTTAACATTGATATAGAACTACCCGAAGAAATTGCCGAGGGAGCTTATGCAAATTTTGCCATTATTGCGCATTCCAGTTCGGAATTTGTGCTGGATTTTGTGCGTTTGATGCCAGGCGTGCCCAAAGGCAAAGTAAAAAGCAGGGTGGTGATGAACCCACAACAAGCCAAAAGGCTTTTGCAAGCACTTGCGGAAAACGTGCAACGCTTTGAGCATCAATTTGGCGATATTAAAGACCAAGAACCCTTGCCTGTGTTTAGCCACAAAATGGGACAAGCCTAAATAAATAAGATGATGATACAGAAAATAACCAAAAGAATTGGACTTTGCGCCTTGGCTTTGTCTATGACGGCATGCTTTGAGCTCAGCGAAGAAATTACGCTACAAAAAAATGGAACGGGTAGCATGGAAATCAAGCTAAACGCCCAAGAGAGTAAGTTTATGTTAGACCCGCTTTTGCAACAAAAATCCAGCATGAAAGTGCAAGGTTTTGCCATTCCCAGCAAAGATGAAAGTGGTGCTTTAATCAAAAAAGTGCAAGAGCGTTGGAACGCCAAACAAGGCATCAGCAATACCCAAATGGAAATCAATTGGGATCAGTATATTGTGAAATTAAAATTTAATTTTGCCTCTTTGCCAGAGTTAAATCAAGCCTTAAATACAGGTTCGGAGGAATTGCACGTGTTGCCTTCTTTGGTGCAGTATAATTACAACACCAAAAAATTTGAGCGCAAAGTGTCTGCTGAGCTTTTGCAATTGTTTAAAGACAGCAAGAATGACCCGCAGGGCATGACCGCACAGCTTATTCAACAAATGGGCTATGCACGCTATGTGTTTGTGGCAAATTTTGACAAAGAACCCAAACCCGTGCAAGCAAAAGCAGATGTGTCGGTGGTGGGCAAAAAATACAGCATGCAGAAATTCATTAAAGATTTGGCGGACAATCCCCTACTTTTTGACCAAAGCATTGTTTTTTAAATTTTGGAAATCACAGCAGAGCGCATTATTTTAGGCATAGACCCAGGCACACGCATTTTGGGCTATGCCGTTTTGCAAGTTTTGGGCAAAAAGCTGGAACTTTTGCAATGGGGCGTTTTGGATTTAACCAAAACCGAACCCGCCGAATTGCGTTATTACAAGATTTTCCACCATATCATGGATTTATTAGACAAGCACAGCCCCGATGAATTGGCAATAGAAGCGCCTTTTTATGGGAAAAACGTGCAATCTATGCTCAAACTGGGTCGTGCGCAAGGCTTGTGTATTGCCGCTGCACTGAGTCGGCAAATTCCCTACGCCGAATATGCGCCCAGACTGGTTAAACAACAGGTTACGGGCAAAGGCGCAGCCAGCAAGGAAGAAGTGGCTCGGTTTGTGCAATTGGCTTTGGGTTTGGCGGATTTACCCGAAAAACTAGATGCCAGTGATGCTTTGGCGGTGGCAATTTGTCATGCGGGTTTGCAGGGCAATGGCAATGTTTTTCAGCCAAAAACCAAACCAAAAACCAGTGCGGGAACGTATCAAAACTGGTCGGATTTTGTGAAGAAAAAAGGTTTATAATGGCTAATATTTTTCGGCTTATTGCCCAAAGAAGCATGCAAAACACCAGTCAAGGTGCCATGCTCTCAGCTTGGACTGTGCGTTTGTGCGTGCTGGGTATTGCCCTGAGTTTGCCTATTATGGGCTTGTCTTATTTTGTGCTTCGGGGCTTTCAAGAAAATATCAGCAACCAAGTGCGTGGATTTGGTGGAGATTTGTATATTTCCAGCTATCAAGACGAAATAGAAAACAGCGACAACGCCATTGCTTTATCTGAACTAAATGCTATTTTGGAAAAAGTGCCTTTGGCGTATTATAACGCTTATGCCCAAAAACCCGTGGTACTTAGTGGCAAAACCGAAGTACAAGGCGCATTGGCACAAGGTATTTTGCTAAATTTCCGTTGGGATTTTTTGAAAAATTATTGGAAAGCGGGCAAAACCATACAAAACAAAACGGAAACAGTTATTTCTTTGGATATAGCAAAAAATCTGGGCTTGCGCATTGGGGATACTTTGAATGTTTTTTTGGTCAATGCCGACAAACAGCATCAACTTAAATTGCTGGTGGTGGGCATGTATCAAAGTGGATTTTCGGAGTTTGACCGAAAGGCTTTTTTTGTGGACATGAGCCATTTGCAAAAATTCAACCGCTGGAAAAGCGAAGCAGATACGCTGGTGGGTGCGGCGCAGGTGTTTTTAAAAAATGCCAAAGACCTCAACGCCGTCAAAGAAACCTTGCAGGAGGAAAATTTGTATCGTTTTCAAATACAAAGCCTAGCAGAATTGTATCCTGCCGTGTTTAGCTGGCTGTCTTTGATAGACCAAAACGTGTATTTGCTCTTGTTTTTAATGCTCGTGGTTAGCGTGGTCAATGTGAGCTCCACGTTGCTTTTGCTCAGCTTTGAAAATCGCCCAAGACTTGCCATTTTAGCCACTTTGGGCTTGTATCCGCTTTGGCGTTTGATGTATGCGCAAGGCTTGTACATTGTTGGTAAAGGGTTTTTATACGGCAATATTCTTTTAGGCTTGGCGGTTTTTCTGCAAACCTATTTTCACGTCATCAAACTGCCCAGCGAATTTTATTTTATGGATTATGTGCCTTTGTCGCCGTCTTGGCAGGCTTGGCTCGGCATCAATGTGTTGCTGTTTGTATTCTGTGCCATTGCGCTCATCGCTCCTTTGCGCTTTGCCATGCGGTTTTCCCCCGCCAAAGTATTGGCTGAAAAAGTGATGTAATGGCACAAATAAAGCTACAACTCTTGTTTGTACTGGCATTTTATACATTTTTTTATGATTATACCGAATAAATTCTTATTTTTGTACCTTAGTTCTTATCTATGGAATTTACAGCCCAGCAGGTTGCTCAACTCATAAACGGAGAAGTTGTAGGTGATGCGCAGCAAAAAATAAACAGCGTATGCAAAATTGACGAGGGTCAGTTGGGCGGTCTTGCTTTTTTGTCAAACCCCAAATACACGGACTTTTTATATAGCACAAAAGCCAGTGTGGTGATTGTGAATGATGATTTCCAAGCAACGGCATCGCACACGTGCACGCTTATTCGTGTGGCGGACGCATACCAAGCATTCACTAAACTTTTGGCGTTTTACCAAGCGCATAAACCACAGAAAACAGGCAGAGAAGAGCCTTGTTTTGTGCACGAAACTGCCAAATTAGGCAAAGATGTGTATGTGGGTGCATTTGCGTATATTGGTGCACATGTGGTGCTACAAGATGGCGTGAAAATTTACCCCCACGTGTATATTGATGAAAATAGCCATATTGGGGAAAATACTGTTGTTTTTTCGGGAGCTAAAATTTACCACGATACACAAATCGGAAAAAACTGCGTGATACACAGCGGAGCGGTTATTGGTGCAGACGGTTTTGGTTTTGCACCTGATGAAAAAGGCGTTTTTCAAAAAATACCGCAAATTGGCAAGGCTATTTTGGAAGATTTTGTGGAAATTGGTGCCAATAGCACAATAGACCGAGCAACCATGGGGGAAACCCGCATCATGCAAGGCACAAAAATAGATAACTTGGTGCAAATTGCCCACAATGTGGTGATTGGCAAACATACGGTGATTGCTGCACAAAGTGGCGTGGCAGGCTCTACAAAAATTGGCGACCATTGCATGTTTGGGGGGCAAGTGGGTGTGGCTGGACATTTGCAAATTGCAGATGGCACCAAAATAGCCGCACAAAGTGGCATTTCAAAAAGCATTAAACAAAAAAATAGCATATTGCAAGGCTCGCCTGCCTTGCCTCATTTAGTTTACAATAAAGCTTATGCGTATTTTAAGCAATTGCCAGAAATAGACGCTCGCTTACATCACATAGAACAAAGCACGAAAAAAAATGGAGAAACAAAAGACATTAAAGAGTAGTATTTCTTTTTCAGGCGTTGGCTTGCACACGGGCGCAAAAGTAAACATTACCGTTTTACCAGCTGTGGATCACCATGGCTATAAATTTCAGCGTATAGATTTGCCAAATTCTCCCATTATTCCCGCCACCTTGAATTATGTCAATTACACGGTTCGGGGTACGGTTTTGGAAAAAGATGGCGTAAAAGTAAGCACTACGGAACATTTGCTGGCAGCTTTATACGGCATGCAAATAGACAATGCGTTGATAGAAATTGACGGCCCCGAAGTGCCTATACTAGACGGCAGTGCTTTGATGTACGTGAAAGCCATAGAAGCAGCTGGCATTGTAGAACAAGAAGCTATTCGTGAGTATTTTGAATTGGAAGAAAATATAAAATTTGAAATTCCAGAAAAGGGCATAGAATTTTTAGCCGTGCCCGATAAAGAATTTAGGGTAACTGTGATGGTGGATTATAATTCGCCGATTTTGGGCACGCAGCACGCACAAATGATGCACATGGGCGAGTTCAAAAAGGAAATTGCGCATTGCCGTACTTTTGTGTTTTTGAAAGAACTGGAGCAATTGGCTAACTTAGGTTTGATTAAGGGTGGGGATTTGGACAATGCGATTGTGCTGGTGGATAGGCAGAACGTAACCCCCGAAGAACTGCGAGATTTGGCACATAAGCTAGGCAGAGACGAGCATTTGGACGTGCATTACAAAGGCATTGGTTTATTGAATAATTCGGAATTGCGTGAACTCAACGAACCTGCTCGCCATAAATTGCTAGATATTGTGGGGGATTTAGCACTCATCGGCAGACCCATTAAGGCGCATATTTTGGCAGCTAGACCAGGGCACTACGGAAATACAGAATTTGGCAAGGTGCTTTTGGAGCAATTTAAAAAACAAAAGAAAAATTACAAACATTTTAATATATCGCACAAACCTGTTTATGATATAAACGATATACAACGCATGCTCCCGCATCGTTTTCCGTTTTTATTGGTGGATAAAATTTTGGAGGTGCATGAAAACAGGATTGTCGGCATTAAAAATGTAACCATTGATGAGCCTTTTTTTACGGGACATTTTCCTGAAAATCCCATTATGCCGGGCGTGCTACAAGTGGAAGCTATGGCACAAGTCGGCGGTATGTTTGCCCTGAATAAAGTGGAAAATCCAGAAGATTACACCACGTATTTTTTACGCATAGATCATGTTAAATTTAGAAAAAAAGTAATTCCTGGTGATGTTTTGGTGTTTGACCTTGAACTCATCTCCCCCATTAGAAAAGGCATTGTGCACATGGCGGGCAAGGCTTACGTAAATAATGAACTGGTGTCTGAGGCAGAACTCGTAGCACAAATTGTAAAAGAAAAATAAGATGACGAAAATACACCCACTGGCTTATGTGGACAGCAAAGCAAAATTAGGCGAAAACGTAGTTGTTGAGCCTTTTACCACCATTTACGGAGACGTAGAGATTGGCGACAACACTTGGATTGGTCCAAATGCAACTATTTTTTCAGACACAAAAATTGGCAACAATTGCAAGGTTTTCCCAGGCGCAGTGCTCGGTGCGGTTTCCCAAGATTTGAAGTACAAAGGGGAAAAAACATTTGTAGAAATAGGCAATAATACTGCCATTCGGGAATGCGTAACCATTCACAAAGCTACCAGCGATAAATGGGTAACGAAAGTGGGGGAAAATTGTTTGATTATGGCTTATGCGCATTTGGCGCACGATGTTTGGGTGGGCGACCATTGCATTATAGCCAATTCGGCGGGCATTGCGGGACACGTACAAATTGAAGATTACGTGACTATTGAAGGCATGGTGGGCATTCAGCAGTTTGTCAAAGTAGGGGCTTATTCTTTTATTGCCGCTACTTCGGCTATTCGCAAGGACGTGCCGCCTTATGTGCGTGCCAGCAGATTTGGGGAAGACCCTTGTGTGTTTGTGGGGGTAAATACCATTGGACTTAGGCGCAAAGGCTTTGATGATGAGGCGGTGAAAAACATAGAAGATATTTACCGCATACTCTATGTGAAAAACAAAAATTTCAGCAGAGGCATAAAAGAGGTTTTAGACACCTTGCCCCATTCTGCATACAGAGATATTATATTAAACTTTATCAAAGAGTCTGAGGTTGGGGTGATTAGAGGACTGATTTAATGGAAATTTCTGCCACAAACATAGCCAAACAATACGGCAATCAATGGGTGTTTAGGCATTTTTCCTTTCAGATTGATGCGGGTGAAAAAGTGGCTGTTTTAGGGCGCAATGGCTCTGGAAAATCTA
>CANHHI010000079.1 GCA_947460225.1 Flavobacteriales bacterium | reverse complement strand
TCTCATGGCGTGGTGCTGGCAAAAAGTTTAGACGAAGTGCCACAAAAGGCAAAAGATATTTTGCTGGGACATTTGGTAACGGCGCAAACCTCTGAAAAGGGTAAAAAAGTAAATAAAGTACTCATCGCACAAGATGTGTATTACCCTGGAGAAAGTAAACCTTTGGAGTTTTATATGTCGGTGCTTTTAGACCGCAAGGCTGGGCGCAATGTGATTATGTACTCTACCGAAGGCGGTATGGATATTGAGGCGGTGGCTGAAAAAACCCCGCATTTGATTTTCAAAGAAGAAATAGACCCAAAAGTAGGTTTGCAAGGTTTTCAAGCCAGAAAAATTGCCTTTAAATTGGGGCTTTCTGGAAAATCTGCCACAGAAATGGTTAAGTTTGTAACGGCTGTGTATGCGGCTTATGTGGGTTCTGATGCGTCTTTGTTTGAAATCAATCCTGTTTTAAAAACTTCTGACGATAAAGTGATAGCTGTAGATGCCAAAGTTTCTTTGGACGACAACGCATTGTATCGCCATGCGGATTACGAGGCAATGCGTGATATTGCGGAGGAAGATCCTATGGAAGTGGAAGCAAAAGCAGCGGGACTAAACTATGTGAAACTTGACGGAAACGTGGGTTGCATGGTGAATGGTGCTGGGCTGGCGATGGCAACCATGGACATTATCAAATTATCGGGTGGTGAGCCTGCTAACTTTTTGGACGTAGGCGGAACTGCCAATGCAGAGCGTGTAGAAACGGCTTTCCGTTTAATTTTAAAAGATCCAAATGTCAAAGCCATTTTGGTGAATATTTTTGGGGGCATTGTGCGTTGCGACCGTGTGGCGCAGGGTATTGTTGATGCTTACAAAAACATTGGCGATGTGCGTGTGCCGATTATTGTGCGTTTGCAAGGAACCAATGCGGAACAAGCCAAAAAATTGATAGACGATGCGGGGCTCAAAGTGCACTCTGTGGTGCTTTTGAAGGAAGCAGCGGATAAAGTAAAAGAAGTATTGGCGTAAATCAGTATATTGGACAATCCCCTGCCTTGGCGGGGGATTTTTTGTGTAGCGTGCTAAAATTTCCCCTATCTTTGGTAAATAATATGAAACATTTCCTTACGTTCCTAGCTAAAATCATTGTTTTTTGGTTTTGCTTTTTTGCCTTAGGCAGGTTGTATTTTTTGCTGTATAATCACCAAGCGCTAGCTGGTGTGCCTTTTGTTGAGGTTTTGGCTACTTTTTACCATGCCTTGTATTTAGATTTTGCAACGATTTGCTATATTTTGGCTTTTTCCTGGATTTTTTGGACTTTTCAATTTTGGATTTTCCCAAAAACCATACACAAAATCCATTTTTATTTTCAATTGTTTTTGGTCTTGGTGAGTGCCATTATTTTTTCCTCCGAAGTAGAATTATACGCCGAATGGAAAACCAAAATCAATTACGCTGCTTTACAGCATTTAAGGCAAAATCCATTGGAGGTTTGGGAAATTTCTGCTACAAAAAATATACTTACCAGCACGCTACTTACTGGTATTTTCCTTTGTATAGGCTATTTTGGACTCAAAAAAGTCTTTCAAGGTTTTGGGAAATTTTCAGCACACCCCATTTTCAAATTGCTGATTTGGATTGCGCTTTTGCCTGGCATTATTTACGGATTGAGAGGAGGCTACCAGCCTATTCCCATTTCACAGAGCGATGTATATTTTTCTAAGCACACGGTTTTAAATCATGCGGCAGTTAATTCCTGTTGGAATATTGGGCAAAGTATTGATGCTACGAGTTTAGATGTAAACAAATATCAAAAAACGGCTTTAAATCTAGCGCAGACAGAAACCCAGCAATTGTTGGCACAAGCAACCGATACGCACATTGCCATTTTAAATCAGTCAAAACCCAATATTGTGGTGTTTATTCTGGAAAGCTGGTCGGCAGATGCACTCAACAGTTTGGGCGGAAAATGGAACGCTGCACCTTTTTTGGATAGCTTGGCGCAAGAAGGTTTGCTCTTTAATCGAGCCATTTCTTCGGGTTCTTTGTCGGACGAGGGCATGGGCAGTATTTTCAGTGGCTTTCCTGCTTTGACTATTCCGGTTGTTGTCAATTCTTATGATAAATATAGAAATTTGCCCTTTTTGCCAAGTGCTTTGCAGGAAATAGGTTATTTTACTTCCTATTATTCGGGCATAGATTTGGCTTATGGCAATATCGGTGCGTATTTGATAGACAAAGGCATGCAAGTGGTCAAACAAGAAAAAGATTTTCCAAAAGTACCTAAAAAAGACCGAGGAAGGCTTGGCATACACGACCACGCCATGCTCCCTATTTTTTTGCAAGCCTTATCCACGCAACAAGAGCCTTTTTTTAGTGCGTTTTTTAGTATGAGTTCCCATTCGCCCTACGATTTTCCCGATAAAAATCATTACATAGATGCAGATGATGAATTGCCTTACCTGCATGGCGTGCGTTTTACAGATAACCAATTGCGCATTTTTTTCCAACATGCTAAAAAAGAACCTTGGTACAAAAATACTTTATTTATTTTTGTGGCAGACCATAGCCATGTAACGCCAAGCCATTATGATTATTACAGCTACAAACACCACCACATTCCTTTGGTGTTTTATGGAGAGGTTTTGCAGGAAAAATATAGAAAAACCCAACAAGAACATTTTGTCAATCACCACGATTTAGCAAAAACCTTGCTCTTGCAATTGGGTTTAGCAAAAGAAGCGGAAAAATTTGTTTGGAGTAGAGATATGTTTAGCAAAGGTGAAGAATTTGCTTATTATGCGTTTACAGACGGTGCGGGCATGGTTACGCCCAAAGGGCAGTTTGCTTACGATTATCCTTCGGGACATGTAAATGAATCTTGGCAAGAAAATACCACGGACTTGGAAAAAGAAAATCAAAAAAATCAAGTTTTTTCTTATTTACAAGCCTTGATTGATGATTATATGCAATTGGATAAGTAAACGCACGGACAAAGCAAACGCCAAAATCCACAGGGATTTCCCTGTGGATTGGCAATAAAACTAAAAAATAAGCCCGCTGCGAAAAGCATTTTCCGGTGCATATTTTTCACAAAATCTCATCTTCCAATCCTCACATACTCAGGTATGCTGTGGGTTTCAGATTTCACTTTTGCAAAAACTATTTTCCGTAAAATACTTTCGCAGGGGGCTTAAATGTTGGTGTTTTAGCAGGGCACCAACTCACCCTATCTTAAAAAAGCCCTGCCGTGTTACGGGAATCAACACCAAACAGCTTGCGTGGAAAAAAACGGCAAAAGTTAGCAAAGCGTGGTAAACCACGTTTTTTCTAACTGGGTAAATAACACCAGCAGGGCTTTTTATTTTTCAATATTTTAAAACCTTACAGACATCGTCTGATTTTATCTGCTTCGCAGACCGTTTCAGCGAATTGGATTTTTTATTCTCTCTTGAACATAAAAACCCAAGCGTCAGAGACGCCTTAATCTGCTTCGCAGGCAATGCCCACAAACAAAAAACCCAACCTGACGTTTGTAAAGTTGTCAAACATAACTGCCAAAGCATTAGCATAAAAACTACGCCGTGGGACTCGGAAGGAGTCCGTCAGGTTGGGAGAGGGATTTTAACCTTCCATTGCCTTTTACGGCGTAGTGCCCACAAAAAATAGGCAGTTATATTTGACACCACAAAGTTACAAACTTTTTAATTAAAGTTCCAAATTTTTTCAAAAATATTTTCAAAGAATTTTTATTTTTCTAGGAATTAAAAGGTCTGCATCAGAAAATGCTTTTCGTTTGGGTTTGTATTTTGCTTGTTTTCTACAATAGACAAAAAAAATACCAGTAGAAATCTACTGGTATTTAATTTTGCGGAGAAAGAGGGATTCGAACCCCCGGAGGTTTAACCCTCAACGGTTTTCAAGACCGCCGCAATCGACCACTCTGCCATCTCTCCTAAATGACACTGCAAAGTTACAAACTTTTTTTGAACTAGCAAATAATTTTTTGATTTTTTTGTACCTTTGTTTGCATGTTACACCCTTTATTGCAACAAATCAACACCCATATAACCTGCTCCAAGGAAGAGTTTGAGCAAATTTTGCTTTTTTTTAAAACCAAGCATGTCAAAAAACACCAAATGCTCTTGGAGCAGGGGCAAAGTGTAGCGCATGAGTATTATGTGCAGAAAGGTTGTTTAAAAGTTTTTTATGTAAATGAAAATGGCAAAGAATACGTTACGCAAATCAGTGCGGAAAACTGGTGGTTGAGTGATTATCACGCTTATATGGATAAAACGCCAGCCACATTGAATATCACCGCCTTAGAAGACACCATACTTTTAGCCTTATCCATAGCAGAAAAAGAGCGCATGTTGCTTGAACACCCAGAAATGCAGGTGTTTTTTTACAAGCAATTGTGTTTTGCTTATGTGAGTCTGCAAAAGCGTTATGTGATGATGTTGCATGCAGACCCTAAAAAACGCTATGAAACTATTCTGGAACTTTGCCCAAGCATAGTCAAAAGAGTATCTAAAACCTTGCTCGCTTCTGCTTTGGGGGTGTCCAGAGAAACGCTAAGCAGATTGCACAAAAAAAATAGTGATTAAAATCACAGCGTTTTTGTGCGTTATGCCCTTTATAAGCAAAGTCTTTTGCGCTAACTTTGCCTAAAATTTCAACAAATAATTATGCTACAAAAGACAACTTTGCCAGACTTTTATGTGCTTGGCTACGAGATGATCACCAAAAATGATGCTTTGCAACAGGAAGGAGCTGAAAAGACGGGCTTGCTCATGCAAAAGATACCTGTACTTGTGCCGCAGTTGGTAGAAAATAGTAAAATTATCCATTATTATACAGCTTATGACGCTGCTTCTGTGTGTGATGAAAGAACCTGCTTTAATCAAGGAATATATAATATGGGCTTTGGCATTCAGGCGCATCAGCCCTTGGTATTGCAAAATGGGCAAGTGCAAAGAAAAATAGAGGCAGGCAATTATTTGCATGCCCAAATGCAAACCACCATGCAAGATATGGGCAAAGATACCCATGCGTTTTGGGATAAGTATATTTGGATTAGTGAGGTATTTGCCCAGCGTTCCTTTGTGTTTGATTTTGTGGAATACCAAACGCAAAACAACCAAGATTTTACCGTGTCGTTTTATATTGGTATTCATTAAGGATTTGACGGGCGCAAGCCCGTCATTGTTTTATAAAATTTTGTTCTTTAGAACTATTAAAAAAAGCAAAATAATTGCTTAGGTATTCTAGGTTTTTTATCTACCTTTGCCCCCAAACAAATAATATTATGCGTACCAATAGATATTTGCCTATATTGTTTTTGTTCGCTGTGCTCTTTTCCCAAGACAAGACGCTTTCTTTGCAAGAGTTGCTTGTGGAGGCGGTAAAAAACAATTACGATGCAAAAAGCCAAAAATATAAAGAAAAAATCGCCCAACAAGAAGCCCGCAAGGACTTGGGTAATCTATTGCCAACCGTTCAAGGTGCGGTAGATTACAACTATTTCCACGATTTGCCTGTTTTTGCTTCGGATAATGGCGTGATTAGAAGTGGCACAAAACACCGCTTGATGCCAGAATTGTCTTTGGAACAGCCCATTTTTGATGCGACGGCTTTTCAAAATTATAGCCGCAGTAGCCTATTGCAAAAAGTAGAAAAATTGCAAACGGCTAAGACAAAACTAGAAGTTATTTCGGAGGTGAAAATAGCTTATTTTCAGTATCTTTTGCTTTTAGAACGCCAAAAAACCATAGAAGCAAGTGTGCAAAGGCTTGACAAAGCTGTGTTGGATATGAATTTGAAGCTAGAAAATGGCTTGGTGCAAAGACTTGATGTGGATAGAATACAGGTTTTGCTCAATGATGCCAATTTGGAACTGGCTAAAATAAAACGCCAAATTCCGTATCAAGTGCTTTGGCTAAAATATTTGGCAAATTTGGATATGCAAGAACCCGTTGGGTTTTCAGGCAGTTTGCAAGAGTTTTTTGACATGCACAAAAATACCGTTGTTGAAGAGCAACCCGCTGAAAATGTAGATGTTTTGTTAGCTGCTCAGCAAAGTAAAATCGCTAAAACCCAAGCGAAATGGCAGGGCGCAAAATATCTGCCTACGATAAATTTGGTGGCGGGCTATCAATTTAATTTTTTGAATAATAATTTTTCCAACTTGACCAGCAAATATTACCCCACCTCTTTTGTAGGCGTGAGTGCGAAAATTGTTTTATTCAAAAGCCTAAACAAAACTTGGGCATTGAAGAGTGCGGTTTTGCAGGCAAAATTGGCGGACAATATTTTGGAAAAAACCAAAACGGAAACGGACGTATTGCTTGTTAAACAACGTATGGAGCTTTTGAATAGCTTGGAAGAATCAAACACCCAAAGCGCAAATGTGGCTTTGGCGGATTTAAATTTTCAGAATATTTATCACCAATACAACAATGGCTTGCGGTCTAGCTTAGATTTGCTAAACGCCCAAGAAACTTTACAAAGCGCATCGCTTTTACACGTGCAAGCCATGTACAATGTGCTGATGTACCAAACCTTATTAGAAAAAACCTTGGGTTTTACCTCGGAAAATCTTTAAAATAAAATAATCATGATGAAACCTTCAAAATATACAACATTTTTCCTGCTCAGTATGAATTTGTTGTTTTGTGCTTGCACGACAAATAGTTCAGAGGCAGGACAAGCCGAGGAATTGGCATTGGTCAAGGTGCAGGTGCTCGCCCCGCAGAAAATTAAAATCACCCAAGATTTTCCTGCCAAAATTGTTGCCAATCAAATGATCACAATCAAAACAGAAGTGGGTGGAACGATTGAAAAAATACATTTTCAAGAAGGGTCTTTTGTGCGCAAAGGCACAGTGCTGTATAGCATTGACCAAACACGTTATGTAGCGCAATACAAAGAAAGCGTAGCTAGGTTAGAAGCTGCCAAAGCCACTTGGGAGCAAGCCGAAAAAAACGCCCAGCGTTACAGAAATCTGCACGAAAAACAAGCGGTGGAAACCGTGGAATTGGAGCGCATTATTTTGCAAGCGCAAAATACAAAATCAGCTTACAGCGTGGCGGAGGCGGAATTAAACCGTGTAGAAGCCAATTTGCGATATGCCACTATCAAAGCCCCTTTTGATGGCTACATCGGCATCAGTCGGGTGAAAATTGGCGA
>CANHHI010000078.1 GCA_947460225.1 Flavobacteriales bacterium | reverse complement strand
GCCCCTATCGTTGATGATTTGTACTTTTTGGACTTGATGCCCACGAGATTTTAAAATATTCGCCACCGCATAGCCCAAAAATATATTGCGCAAATGCCCCAAGTGCAAAGGTTTATTGGTATTTGGCGAAGAGTATTCCACCACAAAAGTTTTACCGCTATCCGCCATTTGCCCTATTTTGGGCAAATTTTGCAAATTTTTTAATTGTGTAAGCCAAAAATTGCTCTGCAAAGACAAATTCAAAAATCCCTTCACCACTTGGAAACCCGCCACAATATCTGCATAATTTTCACACAAATGATTGCCTATTTTCTCGGCAATCGCATCGGGTTTTTCAGCTATGTGTTTGGTGAGCGGGAAAATAAGCAAAGTAATTTCGCCCTCAAATTCCTTGCGGGTTTTCTGCAAACTCAATTCCTGATTTAGACCATATAATGTATGCAAAGTTTTTTTTGCAATATCCGCTACAATAGATGTGTACATACCTTTATTTTACTGGCAAAGATACATTTTTTTTGGCGCAAAATCATGTCCTGAAAAAAATATTTTTCAAAAAATACTTGCCAATTAAAAAAAACTTCGTAACTTTGCACTGTAATTCAAAAGAGGGTTGCAATTTTAGATTAGTAAGTGCTTAAAAAACACGGACAACAAACCTGAGTGGCGGAATTGGTAGACGCGCACGACTCAAACTCGTGTTGGAAACAGTGTGGGTTCGATTCCCACCTCAGGTACAAAACAAAAGCTAGCAAAATTTTGCTAGCTTTTTCGCTTATATACTGTGTCTGAAATTTATTATATTTGTGAAAAACTTAACATGAAAATCAAAGCGTCTTATGGCTATTATGCCCTAGCTTTTGGCTTGTTTTTGCTCACCGTGCTTTTTCCTTGGCGTTTGGATTTGACGCAGGACAAGCGTTTTACCCTGCACCAAGAAACCAAAAATCTACTCGGGCAACTCACAGAACCTATGCAAATACAGGTTTTTTTGGCGGGGGATTTGCCTTATGATTATCAAAAGTTGCAACGCAGTACCCGACAGCTTTTGGAAGAATTTCAAGCCGTTTCTAAATCTAAAATACAATTTAGTTTTGTGGATTTGTATGCAGAAAAAAATGAGCAAAAAAGAGAAAAACGCTTTGAACAGCTTGTAAAATTGGGGCTCGGTTTTAGTACCCAATCTTTTGAAACCGAAGACGGCGAAAAACAAAAATTGATTTTTACCTCTGCCCTAATCAGTTATAAAAACAAGCAAAAACCCATACAGCTTTTAGAGGGTAAGTTTTTAGACCAAGTGAGTGTGGGCGCAGTAGAGCAAGCTATAAACCAACTGGAATACCGCATTGCATCAGCTGTTGAAAAAATACAGCAAGATAAAACCTTGCGCATTGGCTTTACGCAAGCAAATGGCGAACTCCCCGAAGGCTATACCCAAGATGTGCGGCGCAGTTTGTCGGATTTTTATGCGGTGGAAAACGTGTATTTGTCCGGTGAAGTCAGCGATACTTTGCAACTGCAAAACCTAGATTTACTCTTGGTTGCCAATCCACAAAATCCGTTTAGTACCGCCCAAAAATACAGCATAGATCAATTTTTGATGCAGGGCAAACCTGTGGCGTTTATGCTCAGCACCCAACACATTGCCAGCGACACTTTAAAAATGGGCAAAGATGCTTGGGCAAATCCCAAGAAAACAGACTTGGAAGACCTGCTTTTTCAGTATGGCTTAAAACTTGCCAACAATTTGGTGGTGGACACACGCTGTGCGGTTTTTCAAGTGCCAAACGGGCAAAATCAAGGCATGCGCACCTTTAAAAATGCTTCGTGGTACTTTTTTCCTGTGTTGGATAGGTTTCCAAAACACGCCCTCACTGAGCAATTGCCACCAATACTCTTGCAATACCCCAGTTCTATTGACTTTGTGGGCGATGAAAACCTGCAAGAATTTCAAGTGCTTTTGGAAAGTTCCCCAGAGAGTGCGGCAATTAAAACGCCTATGTCTCTAAACTACAAAATTGCCGATATTCCCCTTGCCAAGCTGGTGCGCCAATACCTGCCTTTTCAGCCTTTGGCAATGCTTTTGGAGGGGCATTTGTTTTCGGCTTTTCGCAACAGAAGCAAGCCATACACTGGTTTTCAAGAACATACCGAGCAGGGTAAAATTTTGCTGATTTCAGACGGCAATTTTATGCGAAACGCCTACAACGAAAATACCCAAGAATACTTGCCCCTAGGCTTTGACGCCATTCGCCAAGAAATTATTTATGGCAACAAAACCTTTATGCTCAACGCCATAGATTACCTCTTGGGACAAGATAATTTGCTTGCCCTGCGTGCCAGAAAACTGATACTTCGCCCCTTAGACCGCAAGCAAGTGGCTGAAGAACAGCAATTTTGGAACGTGTTTCATGTTGTATTTGCCCTAGTTTGGGTGGCTTTGCTTTGGCTCGGTTTTTGGTGGTACAGGAGACGTTTGTTTTTTTAAAGCTTGTTTATTTGGACTGTAAAGAAAAAAGTGTAACTTTGCATCAAAATTGGGGGATTAGCTCAGTTGGCTAGAGCGTTTGCATGGCATGCAAAAGGTCATCGGTTCGACTCCGATATTCTCCACAAAAACAGGCTGAAAAGCCTGTTTTTTGCATCAAAGATGCTCTATTTCTAAGGTTTTTTTTTGTATAATTTTTTCTGCTCCTAAAACAAAACTACCTGCATCTGTTGCCATTTTGTAAAAATCAATGCCTCTGCCTTGCAATATCTTTTGTATCGCTTTTTGGTTATCCAAAGAACACTTAGAACCAAAATACACCGCTTTAATGCTTAATCCCAAGTCTTTAAAAGATTTGACAACCTTTGTGTTTTCATCTATTTTTTCATCAAAATAAAATAGCCTTGCCTCGTTTTCATAAGTCCAAACCTTAGATTTGATGATAAAATCATCGTTTAATTCATCAAATTGTATTTCTATTTCATTTTGGTATTTGACTTCGTGCAAACTAACTTGATTTTCTTTTTCTATAAAGTTTAAGTTATATTCATATTCTACACAAATACCTCTGTGGCTATCTGCATAATGCGACCACATGAGCATATTTTCAAAAGATTTTTGTGGTTCGGTTTCTTTATTTCGTACAAAAGATTGCAAACGGGCGTATTTGTGAAATATCTCTTTGGCTAAATCTGTCCATGCACCTATATTACAGTCGTAAGGATCATTCCAGTCTTTGTGCGGTTGTGCCAAAAATAACTCTTCGTTAATCAAAGTTTTAAAGGTATTGTCATTGATAGCACTGAATTTGAATAATCTCTTTTCTTCTATATTAAACGAATTTATTTCGTTTTTTAGCACATGAAATCCTTTTATATAATCTTTTTCTGCTTCCTCTTTTCTGCCTAGTTTTTCACGGCACAAAGCTCTATTAACATAATTCACATCAAGATTTTCAATATAATAACGCATGCAAAGCTTTCCATCAATATCATACCATATTTCTTCATCATAACACTTAAGAATAGTTGAAAAATCTTCTTCAGCTTCTTGGTATTGTTCTAAAGAATAATAGCCCCAAGCTCTATAATAATTCCAACCTACTAAAATATCAAATAATGTTCTATCATCTTTTTTAATTTCTTCTGTACAAAGAGCCACAGCTTCTTTATATCGTTTCTCTAAAAAATATTTATTATACAATGACCGTTGTCTATCGCTTTGTAGTTTATTCAATTCATGTTCATCATAACCTTGTTCGCCTTTTTTGGGGTAATGGTCTATTGCCAAAGTATAAAACTT
Organism: Flavobacteriales bacterium; assembly: GCA_947460225.1. Classification (GTDB taxonomy): domain Bacteria; phylum Bacteroidota; class Bacteroidia; order Flavobacteriales_D; family CANHHI01; genus CANHHI01. The sequence continues at coordinate 3,388 of CANHHI010000078.1, read as the reverse complement.
TACTGCCTCTGCATAATTTTTTGCGTGGTCATGAGCGTTCGCTTGTTCGAAGTAGTCTTTATAATCCATAAAAATCAATTTGCACCCAAATATCGTAAAAAAAGCACAACCTGCAAAGCAAACAATCACCTAAACCTATTTCCACATAACACATAGGGAACGGTTTTAAACCGTTCCCTACTTATATTTAACCTTATACACCTGCGCCAAAGGCGCAGACTAAAAGCGTCTCTGACGCTTAGCCGAGGTATGGGTATTTATAGCTATTTGGACTCAACAAGGATTCCTTGACTGTTCTTGGCGATACCCAACGCAAAAGGTTCAGCACAGAACCCGCTTTGTCGTTTGTACCCGAAGCACGTGCCCCACCAAAAGGCTGTTGCCCCACCACGGCACCTGTGGATTTGTCATTGAGGTACAAATTGCCCGCTGCATGGGTTAATCCCTCTACTGCCTCCTGCAAAGCGTACCTGCAATTGGAGAAAATCGCACCTGTGAGGGCATATACAGAGGTTTTGTTCACCAAATCTATGGTTTTTGTCCAGTCGGCATCTTCATACACAAAAATAGTCAAAACAGGTCCGAAAATTTCTGCAACCATGCTTTCATAGTGGGCGTTGGTGGTATGTATCACCGTAGGTGCCACAAAATAACCTTGACTTTTGTCGTAAGTACCGCCCGAAATGATTTCACAAGAAGCATCTTTTTTGGCACGCTCTATAAAGCCCACAATTTTATCAAAAGAACCCTCGTGTATCACGGCGTTTATAAAATGGCTAGGGTCTTCGGGTGAACCCATTTTTACTGTCTCTAGTTCGGCTTGCAGTTTGGTTTTGATGGCTTGCCACAAACTTTTTGGCACGTAAGCCCTAGATGAAGCCGAGCATTTTTGCCCTTGATATTCAAAAGAACCACGAATTAAACCTGTAACGACTTCGTCCACATTGGAGGTAGGGTGCGCCAGCACAAAGTCTTTACCCCCAGTTTCGCCCACAATGCGTGGATAATTTTTATATACATTGATGTTGTTGCCAATGGTTTTCCAAAGATGCTTGAAAATATCCGTAGAGCCCGTGAAGTGCAAGCCTGCAAAATCAGGGTGGCTCAAAGCGATTTCCGTGGTCATGATGGCATCGCCAGTAACCATGTTAATGACTCCACTGGGCAAACCAGCTTCCTCAAAAATTTCCATAATCACTTGGGCGGAATACACTTGGCTATCAGAAGGTTTCCAAAGCACTACATTGCCCATTAAAGCAGGTGCGCCCGGTAAATTGCCCGCAATGGCGGTAAAATTAAAAGGCGTAACCGCATAAATAAAGCCCTCCAAGGCTCTATGCTCAGAGCGATTCCACACGCCAAAACTATTGGCAGTAGGTTGCTCGGCGTATATTTGTGTCATGTAATAGACATTAAACCTAAAAAAGTCTGCCAATTCACAAGCAGAATCAATCTCGGCTTGATGCACGTTTTTAGACTGACACAGCATGGTTGCTGCGTTAATTTTGTTGCGGTATTTGGTGGCAATCAAATCAGCTGCTTTTAAAAAAACCGCCGCACGCTGTTCCCAAGCCAAATTTGCCCAAGCCTGTTGCGCCTCTAAGGCAGCTTTTATGGCATCTTCTACGTGTGTTTTTTCTGCCCATTGGTATTGACCTAGCACGTGCTTGTGGTCATGTGGTGGGCGCATGTCTTTTTTGGTTTGGGTAAGCACTTTTTGCTTGCCAATATACAAAGGCACTTCTATTTTTTGGCTATACATGGCTTTGTAAGTATCTAGCAAAGCCTTTCTCTCAGGAGAGTTTGGTGTGTATGCCTTTACCTCTTCGTTGATGGGGTAAGGGACTTTGAAAAAACCGTTCATATTGTTCGTGTAAAGAATTTAATTGTTTTTCCAACTCACCACCAAGGGGAAACGGGGCGTATCCACTTGGAAAAAAGTCAGTTCTTGCTCGTTGTATGCCACATAACTGCCCTGTGCGTAGCCCAGTTCGGCGGTGATAAAAATCATGGTGTCATACGTAAAAACTGTATAAGGCTTTATCTCTGGAAACTCTCCTTGTATGCCTTTTCCAGAAAGTTCTGTGAGTTTTATATCGCTAGAAAACACATTCAAATTGCGTTCCAAAATCTGCACAGGAAAATCATTGGTATTTTCTATGCTGATTTGGCAAGAAAACCAATATTTTTTGAAATTTTTTCTATGCTCTACGTATTTAAACTTGCTCAAAACAGCAATTTTTACGCCTTGTGTGGTTAATATATTCATAAGCTCATGCGTACATGTATGCAAAGTTAGCAAAAAAATAAAGAACTACATACGCAATTACACTTTTCTATCATAACGCACTATATCAAAAGCAAAAGCGTGTTTTTCGTCTTTTTCTTGGCTCAATAACAGATTGGCTTGGTAATTTTCTTTTTGCCAAGCTGGAAAAAATACGTCTCCTGTTATGTTTTCCTTAATTTCTGTGATGTACAGCGTATCTGCGAGGTTTTTAGCCATAATTTCCGCAAACAAAACAGCCCCACCAATTGCCATAAGTTCCGTTTCTTTTTGAGACTGGGCAAAATCTATGGCTTCTTGCAAATTGGCGCAAACCTTGCAACCTGCTATTTGTAAAGTTTTATCTGCGCTTAAAACAATGTTGGTTCTGTTTTTGAAAGGTCTATATGCCTCTGGAATGGAAAAATAGGTTTTTCTACCCATAAGCACACAATGCCCAGTAGTTAGTTCTCTAAAAAATTGCATATCCCGAGGCAAATGCCAAGGCAATGCGCCGTCTTTACCAATCACGCCGTTTTGAGAAACAGCCACAACAAGGGAAATGTTCATATCAAATGGCTACGGGGGCTTTTATGGCTGGATAAGGGTCGTAATGCAAAAACTGAAAATCAGCATATTGAAAAGCAAAAATATCTTTCACCGCTGGATTGATTTGCAAAGTCGGCAAAGGTTTGGGGCTTCTTTCTAGCTGGGTTTGCACTTGCTCCAAATGATTTTGGTAAATGTGCAAATCGCCAAAAGTGTGGATAAACTCCCCCACCTGCAAGCCACAAACTTGTGCAATCATCTGCGTAAGCAAGGCGTAAGAAGCGATATTAAACGGCACGCCCAAAAAAGCGTCCGCACTGCGTTGATACAGCTGGCAACTCAATTTTCCTGCGTCCACATAAAACTGAAAAAACGCATGGCAAGGCGCAAGTGCCATGTCTTTCAAATCGCCCACATTCCAAGCTGAAACAATGTGTCTTCGGCTATCGGGGTCTTTTTGTAAATTGGCAATTAAAGCACTTATTTGGTCTATGCTTTGCCCATTGGGGGCTTGCCACGAACGCCACTGCTTGCCATACACGGGACCCAAATCGCCGTTTTTATCCGCCCATT
>CANHHI010000077.1 GCA_947460225.1 Flavobacteriales bacterium | reverse complement strand
GGTTATACCTGCTATGTGCGCCAAGGCTTTTTGGAGAAAACCGAGCCTGAAATGCCCGCATTGGAAGAAACAGCGGAAAACCCAGAAATCTTGCCCGAAGTGGAAGAAACGCTAATGCCAGCGTACCAGTTTAGCCCTTGGCAAGTGCAAAGCTCCACCCCCACAGAAACCCCAACGCCCACAAAACCACAAGCCAGCGTATTCCTCTGCGAAGACACCAGCAATGGAACGGCAATAAATGGTGTAAATACTGGTTCCATTTGCTACATAAGTAATGGACAAATTGTTTATAGAAACGATGATGACGGTAGTAAATTGTACTTAAAAAACATCAACGACACCAGCAATGGAATAGCTATAAATAACGTAAGTAGCGACCAACCTTGTTACATAAGCAATGGGCAGATTATTTATAGAAATAACGATGATGGTAGTAAATTATATCTTAAAAGCATAAACGACACTAGCGACGGAATAGCCATAAATAAAGTAAATAGTTATACTACCTGCTACATAGGCAATCGGCAGATTATTTATAGAAATAATGATGATGGTAGTAAATTATACCTTAAAAGCATAAATGATACTAGCAACGGAATGGCTATAAATAACTGTGATAGTTTATTTCCTTGTTACGTAGGTAATGGGCAGATAGTTTATAGAAATGATATAGAAGGTGGTGCATTATATTATAAAAACATCGGCGACACGAGCAATGGAATAATGATAAATACTGCAAGTAGCTATACTCCTTGTTACGTAGGTAATGGACAGATTATTTATAGAAATATGAATGACGGAGGAAAACTATACATAAAAAGACTTAACAGCACAAACGACACAAATGGAACAGGTTTAACTCTAATGAATAGTGATTATCCTTGCTATGTAGGCGGCGGGCAGATTGTTTATAGAAATAATGATGATGGTTTAAAACTCTACCTCAAAAACCTCTACGAGTATATCTAAATTGCTCCCACAAAAAACCCAGCTTAGGCTGGGTTTTGCACTTTGTGCGTTTTAGTCTGCTACGCAGGCACAAACATCATAGCCCACGGTTTAAACCGTGGGCTGTTTTACGGACAACGTCCGTTTTATCCGTGCTTCGCAGGCTAGATAACCCAGCAATTACAACGCCTGCACCGCAGGTGCAGACTAAAACGCACTATGTGCGTAGCCAAGAAAAAAGGGTTTTCCAAGATATTTTTGTGCCGTATTGCAAAATGCCTCGGCGGTATATTTTAGCAGCACCCCAGGTGGCAAATAAAAACGCCACCACCAAGCTAAACATGGAGAGCCATAACTGCCAAAGCTGTGTGCTGTCTATACCGCTTTGTATGCGCATCATCATCACGACAGGGGAGGTGAGGGGAAAAATAGAGGCAAACACGCTGGCAAAACTGTCGGTGTTATAGAGGCTAAACTGCGCCAAAAGCAGGGCAAAAATTAAGGGCATGCTCACCGGCACCACAAACTGTTGGGTGTCTGCCTCGGCATCTACGGCGGCGGCAATGGCGGCAAAAATAGCGGCATACAGCAAATATCCACCCAAAAAGTAAAACAAAAAAACCGCCAAAACCAAACCATAATTAAACCGATTAAAAATCAAATCCAAGGTGCGGTTTTCCGCCAAAATACTTTGCCAGTTTAATCCATTTTGACTGACTTGCTGGGCGAGTGCCGTTGTCATTTGTGGGGCATCTAGCACCTGCATCTGTTGCAGGGCAATTTCACTCACACTGGGTATAAGCAAATACTGAAACAAAAAGTATAAGCCACCACTCAGACCCAGCCACAGGGCAAATTGGGTGAGTGCCACCAGGGCAATGCCCAAAATTTTCCCCAGCATCAAGGTAAAAGGCTCCACACTAGAAATAATCAATTCCACAATGCGGTTGGTTTTTTCCTCCAAAACCCCACGCATCACGTGCGTGCCGTACATAAAAATAAACAAGTAAATCAAAAAGCTCAAAAATAAACCCACCCATAAACGTTCCTTCTTGACTTGCTCGTGCTCGCCACTCTGCGCCTCAATGGGGTCAAATTGCAGTTTCACTTTCAGCTGGTCAAAGTCTTCCAAATGCATGCTTTCGCCATTTTTGCGCAGTTCAAAATACTGCACTTTCAGGCGTTCAAACTTGGCTTCCAGCTCTGTGCGTATGTAGCTTTCCGCAAAAGCGGATATTTTTTCTGTAAAATACAAAGGCACCACCACCGCAGAACGGTTTGGCGTGCTTTGGGCGTTGAGCAAAAGTTCGGGGTCTATGCTCATTTCTACGTTGTAGGGAGAATTTTTTAGCGTGTCTATCGCCACAAATTCCGTGCTGTAAAAAAACTTAATTTTCAACTTTTCGTTGTTGGCAAGTTTTGCCGATTGTAGGTAATCCAGCATGTCTTGGTTTTCCGCATGAATAAGCACGTTGTAATTGGGACTGCCCGAAATGCCCAAATAAATGGCAAAAGCCAAAAAACCTGCCGTCAAAATGGGGCTTAACAAAGTAATCCACAAAAAAGATTTTTTGCGCACACGGTTTAAAAATTCACGCCGTATAATGATAAAAAGTTGTTTGAAATTCATGTTATAGCTGGGTTTTTTGTATGAAAATTTCACGCAAAGGCGTTAGCATTCTTTGGCAAGACAAAATGCTTATATTTTGCCCGATTAAACTTTGCAAAACGCTGTTGAGTGCGTGTGTTTCTGTTAAATTAAAAAATATTTGATTGCCTTGTTCGGCAATATTTGACACGCTGTCTAGTTTTGTTAAAATAGGACGGGCATTTTCGGCATGGGCTAAAACCAGTTTATACCGAATTTCGCTGTGGTTTTCCAAAATATCTTGCATGGCACCGTCCAAAACTTTATTTCCTTGATGCAAAAGTGCCACATAATCGCACATTTCTTGCACAGAGTCCATGTTGTGCGAGGACAAAATAATGGTTTTACCTTGTGCTTTTAAAGCCAAAATTTGCGCCCGCACAAGACTTGCCGTGTTGGGGTCAAAACCGCTAAAAGGCTCGTCTAAAATCAGCACATCGGGATTGTGCAAAACCGCCAACACAAACTGCACTTTTTGCGCCATACCCTTGGAGAGTTCTGTAACTTTTTTCTGCTCCCAACCTTGCATCTGCAAGGTTTCTAACCAAAAATCAGCTTGTTTTTTTGCCTCTTGATTGGACAGCCCACGCAGTGCGCCCAAATACAAAATCTGTTCCAAAACTTTCATTTTGGGGTATAAGCCCCTTTCTTCGGGCAAATAGCCCATTTTGGGCAAATGTTTTTTGGCTAATTTTTCGCCTTGAAACAAAATCTCACCACTTTCGGGTTTTAAAATTTGCATCAAAATCCGAATCAGTGAGGTTTTCCCTGCGCCATTGGGTCCCAAAAGCCCAAAAATGCAAGCCTTTGGAATGTGTAAATCAATAGCATGGAGCGCTGTCCGCCCTTGATATTGTTTTTGTAATTGCTGAATGTCTAAAAGCATCATAAATTTGCCCTAAATGTAGCCAAATTTTCTCTTATAGCTTTTCTTTTTCTGCGAAAAAAATACTATCTTTGTCCATAATTTATTGCTTGATTTTTATGTTAGAAGTTCAAAAAATTAGAGATAATTGGTCGGAGGTAAGTGCTTCGCTTGCCAAGCGTGGCGTGGATTTTACGCCTATTTTAACTGAAATTATTCAGTTAGATGACCAGCGCAAATCTTGCAAAGCTATGCTAGACAATGCCAATCAGCGTGCCAATCAAATGGCAACGGACATTGGTAAATTGATGCAAGAAGGCAAAACGGCAGAAGCAGAGCCACTGAAAGCAGAAAATTTAAAACTCAAACAAGCGGCACAAGAAGCCAAAGATACCTTGGCAAAAACAGAAGATTTGCTTTTGCAAGCCTTGTGCAAAGTGCCAAATGTCCCGCATCAGAGCGTGGTTTTTGGCAAAACTGCCGAGGAAAATGTGGAAGTCTATCGCCATGAAGTGGAATTGAATTTGCCAAAATCTGCCAAACCGCACTGGGACTTAATTCAAGATTATAAATTGATAGATTTTGAGTTGGGTGTTAAGGTAACGGGTGCTGGCTTTCCTTTTTATATGGGCAAAGGCGCAAAATTGCAACGTGCTTTGATTGCGTTTTTTTTAGACCGAGCCACAGCGGCGGGCTATACCGAAGTTTTGCCACCGCATTTGGTGAATGAAGCCTCTGGTTTTGGCACGGGTCAATTGCCAGACAAAGAAGGGCAGATGTATCACGCCACGGTGGACAATCTATATTTGATACCCACAGCGGAAGTGCCTGTAACCAACATTTGGCGAGATGTGATTGTCAAAGAAGAGGAATTGCCGATAAAATACACGGCGTATTCTCCTTGTTTTAGGCGTGAAGCGGGTTCTTGGGGTGCGCATGTGCGTGGCTTAAATCGCTTGCACCAGTTTGACAAAGTAGAAATTGTGCAGGCAACCATGGCGGAAAATTCTTACCAAGTGTTGGAAACTATGGTGGAACACGTCAAAAGCCTTTTGCACGCTTTGAATTTGCCATTCCGCATTGTGCGTCTGTGTGGGGGCGATATGGGTTTTAGTTCGGCTTTGACTTATGATTTTGAGGTGTATTCAGCTGCACAAGCCCGTTGGCTAGAAGTAAGCTCTACGTCCAATTTTGAAACTTTTCAAGCCAATCGCTTGAAATTTAGATACAAAGACAAACAGGGCAAAATTCAGCTTGCGCACACCTTGAATGGCAGTGCCATGGCTTTGCCTAGAATTGTGGCGGCTTTGCTGGAAAACAACCAAACAGAAAACGGCATTGCAATTCCTGCGGTTTTGCAGTCCTATACAGGTTTTGATAAAATTACTTTATGAAATTAGTAAAAAATAATCGGGTATTTGCAAAAAAAATGATACCTTTGTAATTAAGTTTTTTGCCTCGTGGATACGCAAACGCTATATGCAAAGTTATCGCAAATGCAGTTAGACTTGGAAAAGGCACTAACGCATAAGCAAGCACTACTCAAACAAAATCAAAAATTGCAAGAGGAGGTGCTACACTTGCGGGCTTTTGTTCACAGGCAAGAAATAGAGCTGACAACGCTCAAAGATGAGAACTTGCGTTTGGCTGTTTCCCAGCCAGTGGGGGATTTTCCGAGGGCGGAACTAAAACAGAAAATTGCTGTTTTGGTGCGTGAGATAGACCAATGTATTGCTTGTTTATCGGGCAATGAAATAAAAAAGTAACATGCAGAGCGTGGTTTCTATAAAAGTTGAAGTAGCGGGTATTGTATTACCGATGTCTGTGCTAGAGGCGCAAAGTTCAGATATACTGGCAATTGCCCAAGAACTCAACCAAAAGATAGGGCGCATGCAAGAGCAATATGCAGTAAAAGATTTGGCAACGGTGCTTGCCATGGTGAGCTTGGAAATGGCAAACAATTTGTACATTCAAAGCAAACAACAAATAGACTTGCAAAAATTGCAAACGCATGTTGAACAGCTAGAACTGTTGTCAAAACAGCTTTCTGCCTAGCAGACTTTTTTAAGGTTTATCTCACCCGATTGAATGATTAGGGTGGATTTTTTATGAATACAGTATAAAATTATGGAAGACGTTGAATTGATTATAAGTACACTCCTGGCAGGCGTGGTATCCGCAGTGGTAACTGCTGTGGTGATGCAAAAAGTGCTGAAAACACAGAAAGACAAAAATTTGCAAGAATTGCAAAAAGAGTCAGATAGGCTTAAAAAAGAGCGTGATTTGCAAAACAAAGAAAAGTTTTTGCAGATGAAAGAAGACCACGAAAAACAGGTGAGAGAACGCTCGGTTCGTGTGGAACAATTGGAGCGCAAGCTAGATGAGCGTGAAAAACAAGTCAAGAAAAAAGCAGACGAACAAGAAAAAGAGCGCAAAGACTTGCAAACAGACAAATCTAAATTAGATGTTTTACTAGAAGTAAACGCTAAAAAACAAGAGGATTTGGATAAATTGGTTCAAAAGCATTTGCAAGAACTTGAAAAAATTGCAGGTTTGCCAATTGCAGAAGCCAAGGCGCAATTGATAGAAACCATCAAAGAAGAAGCCAAAACTAGTGCGCAGGCTTACATTAGAGAAGTTACGGAGGAAGCAAAATTAACTGCCAACAAAGAAGCCAAAAAAATTGTCATTCAAAGCATACAGCGTGTGGCAACGGAGCAGGCGGTGGAAAATGCGGTTTCGGTGTTTAACATAGAAAACGACGACATCAAGGGTAGAATTATCGGTAGAGAAGGCAGAAATATACGTTCTTTGGAGGCAGCAACAGGCGTTGAAATTGTGGTGGACGATACGCCAGAGGCAATCATACTGTCTTGTTTTGACCCAGTTCGCCGTGAAATTGCACGTTTGTCTTTGCAACAATTGGTGATGGACGGTAGAATTCACCCAGCACGTATTGAAGAGGTGGTTTCAAAAACCAAAAGGGGCTTAGAAGAGGAAATTGTAGAAGTGGGCAAGCGAACGTGTATGGATTTGGGTATTCATAATTTGCACCCAGAGCTTATCCGCATGGTGGGCAGAATGAAATACCGCTCATCTTATGGGCAGAATTTATTGCAACACTCCCGTGAGGTAGCCAATTTGGCAGCCACTATGGCATCGGAATTGGGGCTTAACCCAAAATTGGCACGCAGAGCAGGTTTATTGCACGATATAGGCAAAGTCCCCGATACAGAAGCGGAATTGCCACATGCGCTTTTGGGTATGAAATTGGCGGAGAAATATGGCGAAAAACCAGAAATCTGCAATGCCATTGGAGCGCACCACGATGAAATAGAAATGACTGGATTGCTTTCGCCTATTGTGCAGGTGTGTGACGCCATTTCAGGCGCTAGACCAGGTGCTAGGCGTGAGATTTTGGAAAGCTACATGAAACGCATCAGAGAACTAGAACAACTGGCGATGAATTACCCCGGTGTGAGCAAATCTTATGCCATTCAAGCGGGTAGGGAACTGCGGGTGATGGTAGAGGCGGAAAAAGTAAGCGACCAAGAAGCAGATGCTATTTCTTTTGAGATTGCGCAGAAAATTCAAAATGAAATGACGTATCCTGGACAAATCAGAATAACTGTAATCAGAGAGAAAAGAGCTGTTAATTACGCAAAATAATATTTTAGCATACAACAACGTAAGCAAAAACCGCCTTTCGGCGGTTTTTTTATTCAAGCGCATTGCGAAACGTTTTATTGCAAAGCAGTTTATAGGCTTTCCTAGTCTTGGTTGCTACG
>CANHHI010000076.1 GCA_947460225.1 Flavobacteriales bacterium | reverse complement strand
GGTTTGAATGCGCCCAAAGGCTATGATGTTTTGGTGGCTAAAAAAATTGCCGAATTGACGGCTTTGCCTTTTATAACGGCACCCAACAAATTTGAAGCATTGGCAGCGCATGACGCCATGGTGGAACTTTCGGGGGCATTAAAACGTGTTGCGGTTTCGCTTATGAAAATTGCCAATGATATTCGCATGTTGAGTTCTGGTCCTCGTTCAGGCATTGGGGAAATCATCATTCCCGACAATGAACCTGGTTCTTCCATTATGCCAGGCAAAGTCAATCCAACCCAACCCGAAGCCATGACTATGGTTTGCGCACAAGTTGTGGGAAATGATGTGGCGGTGAGTTTGGGCGGTATGAACGGGCATTTTGAGTTAAATGTTTTTAAACCTTTGATTGCAGCGAATGTTTTGCAATCCGCAAGGCTTTTGGGTGATGCTTGCGTGTCTTTTGCCGACAAATGTGCCGTGGGCATTGAAGCCAATTTCCCTGTAATCAAAAAACATTTGGACAATTCGCTCATGCTGGTAACGGCTTTAAATCCGCATATTGGCTATGAAAATGCAGCAAAAATTGCCAAAACCGCCCATAAAGAACATACCACGCTCAAAGAAGCAGCCATTAAACTCGGCTTGCTTACCGCAGAGCAGTTTGATCTTTGGGTAAAACCTGAAAATATGGTGCACCCAGAATAAGTGTAAATTATAGTTAATAAAATTAACAAGACTAAACCAAACATATCGCAATTTGCGATATGTTTTTGTTTTAGAATAATTTAATTGGAAGACCTTGCTATTACTAGGTTATTTTTTCTTAGCTTTGTGAAAATGGAAATTAAAATCAAACATAAAACTATGAAAACAAACAAACTTTACTTACTGTCTTTTTTGCTCGCTTTTTCTTGCAACAAGGAGCGTGTTGGGCTGTTCTACAACCAAGCCGTTGATAATGACAAAAACAAAGACAAAGACCCTCGCCGAGAAATTGTGGAGTTCTTAATTGAGCCAAAATTTAATACAGCGGTTACAGAAACGCTCTCGGCAGTTATCAATCCCAAAGACAATGTTTTACACCTTGTCTTTCCGCCAAATGTACCCGTAGGGGAGTTTTTCCCCACCATTGCGCTAAGTAGTGCCAAGGAACAAGTTGCGCCGCCGAGCGGGGAGAAGGTAGATTTTGCAAGTATGCAAACTTACACGGTTACCGCTGCAAATGGGGAGCAAAGGACATACACCACCAATGTTTTGCAACAAAATTTGGTGCCTTCTAGCAGTAAAGTTTTACTTTTTTGGCTAGATAAAAAGCGCAACAGTGCTTTGTCAGAGAGTGTGGTTGGTCGTGTAGATGCTGCCGATGAAAATTTAATTTGGTTTGATGCGCAGAATATTATTGAAAACAATTTTGTGTTGTCTTTGGCATTGGAAAATCCCAAGGCAAAATACGTTTTTAAGGAGGATGGTTTGGAGGTATCTGCAACCCAAGCCTTAGATTTTAAAAAGACAATTACCTGTGAGGTTTCTAACACCATTTCTAAACAGATGCAGATTTACACATTGAAAGTAAATCAAAAAAATATTGTTGAAAACTTAGAGAATACCGTAGGTTTATACGATGTGCTTTGGAGAGGAAAAATTGATAAAGTGTTAGATTTTACGACAGATAAAAATGTTTTCAACCAATTAAGCCATCTGGAATACACCAAAACCAAGGATATTTTTGATGTGAAAATCAATGAAACGGTCTATCTGTATGGCTTAGACATGCCTCAAATAGCGGATATAGAGGTAAAACCTAAGAGCTCAAAGGCACAGGTCGCCATAAGTTGCACAGACACGCCTTGTGCAGGCAAATTTACAGTAAACATTATAAGCCAAGACGGCTCCAAAACAGGTGTTTACTACATACAATACGAAAGCACCAACAACCGTATCCAAGAAATTAAGCCAACAGACACTTGGACTTTGGGCAAAGAGTACAGGCTGAATAAATCTGAATTGCTTTTGCAAAATACCGATGCCATCAAGTTGATGAGCCAAACACAACCCAATGTGATTATAGCAACGCCACAAATACCGACTGCGCAGGTTTTGGTGTCGGGTATAAATGCTTTGGGTGCTATAGGTGTAGCTTGGACAATAACAGTGCAGGCACAAGCTGGCAACAAAGCTACTTATACCGTAAATTGGGAGCAAATAAATTGTAGTGGTACGGGAACGGAGAGCGGGTTTATTTTAAATCCAAAAGAAGAGTGGGAGGTATTTTGTTGGCAAAATATTCCAATTGGCACAACAACTTTAATGGACAGAAATTTAGGGGCAACAGCAGTTGCTAGTAATTTTAATGATAAGAATAATGCAACGGTTGGTTATTACTACCAATGGAATGCCAAAGCACCCTTAGGGCGTTTAGATGATGCTGTGCAGATACAGGCAAACTGGGATAAACTCCCTTTGCAAGTACAAACCCACAACCAAAATGCTTGGGATACCCAAAAAGACCCCTGCCCAGAAGGGTATAGTACGCCTGCCAACATGGTTGATTTTACAAATTCGCCCACTAATATAAGCAATGCTAAATTTGTGCAGAATGATGTCGTTGATGCTGTGAGTGGCAATATAACAAGCACTACAATCTCGCCGTTAGGACAATTTTGGACAAGAGAATCGGCAGCTTTTGGGGTTAATTATGCTACGGCTAGAACATTTAGTGCCAATGCAGGCAAGACGGATTCCCCAGAAATATACCGAAAAACAGGCTTGCCCATACGTTGTGTGAAAAAATAGCACATCATTTTTTTGTAAATATAATTTTCTCTTCGGCGGTAGCCTACCTACCACAAAGCCCACGCCAAAAGCGTGGGTGTTTTGTGGGAATACAACCCTTGCACTATCCCAAGTGCCAGTTTTTATGTTAAAGGTTTTATGTAAAAAACCCAACCTGACCATGCACAGCATGGATTTAATCCATGTTGCGCACGGGCGTTTCCATCGCAAAAAAATCATACAGACATGAATAATATAGCCCACGGTTTAAACCGCAGGCATAGCCTGTTTTAGTCTGCGCCAAAGGCGCAGGCTTTGTAATGGCTTGATTATCTTGCCTGCCGAAGGCAGATGAAACGGTCTTTGACCGTGCCTGAAATTTGCCTTAACTGGTATGAAATACCGACCAGTTACGCATGGCACATTTGGATTTAGGGCTTGGGAGGTGGTAACTTTGCAGTCCATTTTAAACCCAATTGAATATGAAAACAGATTTTTTAGCGATTCATGAAAGAATCAAAGACAGCATTCATCACGCAATCAACGATGAAGCAGAGGACTGGAGCATCATGCCCAGCGACATTGCCAATGAAATTGACAATGGATTTTTAGCCTATGCCGAGGGCTTGGAAGAACAGTGCGAAACTTTGCAAGCCGAGCAAACGGCTTTTATGCAAACGCAAACGGAAGTACTCAACAGCCACGTGATGAACGAGCATTTGCATTTGACGAGTTTCCAAACGGAAGCCATTGACAAAGTGCCTCAAAAGCTAGACCGCACGGACTTTGAAGCCCATTTGCAGGACGATGCCCGCCATTTGACTTTCTCAGACAAAGACACGCTGAGCCAAGTTGCCCAAAAACTAGACCGAGAGGAATTTGAAAAACACGCAGGCAATTACAATGCGCATTTGAGCCACTGGCAAAGCGAGCAAATTGAGGATTCTTTTAAGTTTAGAAATATGGTGGCGAGCGTAAGCGAAGCCACCGAGGCAGGCACCTATTTGGTGCAAAGCACAGCAGAAGATTTGCCCGAAGATTTACTTGGAAAAATGAGCGACTACACACTTAGGGTGTATGAATACCAACCTAGCGATGAATTTTCTAAATTTGAGCGTAGCATCAACCAGTTTTTAGATGTTTTAGAAATTGGCAAGGAGGGTTATACCTGCTATGTGCGCCAAGGCTTTTTGGAGAAAACCGAGCCTGAAATGCCCGCATTGGAAGAAACAGCGGAAAACCCAGAAATATTGCCAGAAGTGGAGGAAATACAAAATCCATACTGGTTTAGCCCTTGGCAAGTGCAAAGCAGTGCCTCCACAGAAAGCACAACGCCCACAAAACCCCAAGCCAGCGTGTTCCTCTGCGAAGACAACAGCAATGGAGTGGCTATAAATAGTGCAAATAGCATTACACCTTGCTATGTGGGCAATGGGCAGATTGTGTATATAAATAACACCGATGGCGGTAAATTATACTTAAAAAACATAAGCGACACCAGCAACGGAACTGCGATAAATAGTGTTTATAGCTTTTCCCATTGCTATGTAGGCAATGGGCAGATTGTGTATAGAAACAGTGCCGACGGAAGCAAATTATACCTAAAAAACATAAGCGACACTAGCAACGGCACTGCTATAAATAGTGTTTATAGCTTTTCCCCTTGCTATGTAGGCGGTGGGCAGATTGTGTATGGGGATTATAATAGCGGGAAATTATATCTCAAAAACATCAACGACACGAGTAATGGAACTGCAATAACTAGTGTAAGTAGCTATTACCCTTGCTATGTTGGAAATGGGCAGATTGTGTATAGAAACATTGCCGAGGGAAGCAAATTATACCTAAAAAACATCAACGACACTAGCAACGGAACTGAGATAAATAGCGTAAATAGCCTTGACTCTTGCTATGTAGGCAATGGGCAGATTGTGTATAGTAATGGTGCTGACGGGTATAAATTATACCTCAAAAACATCAACGAGTATATTTAAACCCGCAATCCCCCAGCCTTTGGCTGGGGTTTTTGTTTCTAAAATCGCTAAGTATTTTATACCTTTGCCATGCGTAAAACCTGTTTATATGAAAATAGAAAATTTGGCGCAAAATATTGCCCAATTGTTAAAAAATGCACAATATCATGTCTTGCAAACTGTCAATCAGACCATGGTTTTAACCTATTTTGAAATAGGCAAAATGGTTGTGGAAGAAGAGCAAGCTGGCAAGCAACGAGCAACATACGGAAAACAACTCCTTAAAGCACTTTCAGCAAAATTAACGCAAGAATTTGGCAAGGGGTTTTCAGAGGATAATTTGAGTAATATGCGCAAATTTTATTTGGTTTATCATGCGCAAATTTCCGAGACACCGTTTCGGAAATCTACAAATACCAACACACCATTCAAATTAAGCTGGTCGCATTACCTCAAACTCATGCGCATTACAGATAATCAAGAAAGAGCTTTTTACGAAATTGAAGCCTACCAAAACAATTGGAGCCTGCGAGAGTTGCAAAGGCAATACAATGCTGGATTATACGCTCGGTTGGCTTTGTCTAAAAATCAAGAAGAGTTGCATACACTTGCCACAAAAGGACAAATTGTAGAACAAGCCAAAGATTTAATTAAAGACCCTTATATTTTAGAATTTTTAAACTTGCCCGAACGTCAGCATTATTCTGAAAATGACCTTGAACAAGAACTCATCAATAAATTGGAACATTTTCTGTTAGAACTGGGCAAAGGATTTACTTACGTTGCAAGACAACACAGAATTAGCTTTGAGGAAAAACATTTTAGAATTGACTTGGTATTTTATAACAGAATTTTAAAATGCTTTGTGCTCATTGATTTAAAAATAGGCGAACTCAAACATCAAGATATTGGACAAATGCAGATGTATGTTAATTATTTTGATAGGGCTGTCAAATTAGAAGAAGAAAATAAAACAATCGGTATTATTTTCTGTCAAGACAAAAGCGATGCCATTGTAAAATATACCCTGCCAGAAAACAATACCCAAATTTTTGCCAGCAAATACCTCACTATTTTACCCAGTCAAGAAGACTTTAAACACTTATTAAGCCAAAAATAAAATGGACATTGCCTGTTTTAATCTGCGTGCAGGCGATGCAATCAAAGGGCAGAAAATTTTCTGCCCATGTGTTTTACGTGTGCTTAGAAATTTTTGTACCTTTGTAGCGATATTTACACCATGAGGTCTAGCGAATTATACGAAGCCGTGAAAAACCTGCCCCCAGACCATGCCAGGGCATTAACCGCTATCATTGACATCAAAGTCAGTGAAGATGTGCAGGCTGCGTTTTCAAAAATAGAAATACTTTTTGAGAAAACAAGCGCACGCATAGACAAACTGGAAACAACAACCAATGCACGCATAGATAAGCTAGAAGCATCAACCAATGCAAGAATAGACCATTTGGAAAGAGAAATGCTCACTTTGCACGGCAGTACCAACCAACGCATCAGCTACCTGATGGCAGCAATAGGCGTGTTGGGAACACTCCTAATCAGCGTAATTACACCACTGGTGTTTCATATTTTAAAAAACTAAATAAAAACCACATACAAAAAAAAGCAGGCAATTGCCTGCTTTTTTATTTTTACATGCGAGTAAAACACACTGATTAAAAGCAATTTGCATCGCTTATGCCGTGCAGAACTTGCCTACAAAATCGCCGTAACTGGTATGAAATACCGACCAGTTACGCAAGCCATGTTTGGATTTTGGCTCTTGGCGGTTGTAAATTTGCAGGCGCATACAGCAATGGTGCTGGTGCTAATTTTTAAATATATCAATTATGCTCGATGGCAATGTGTCCTGTGAGGCAAAACTTATTCAGGCGTTTTCGGACGGAAAAACCCCAGACGGGTTAGATTTTAGAAGTTTGATTTTGTCGTGTATCAACGACCAATCCAAAGGCTATGAAAACATTAAAAACCTCTTTGCAACAGACAAAGATGCCACAGAGGGCATGGACGCCCAAAAGATTGTCTCGCCTTTTGCTTTGGCGAGGGCTTTGGCGAATTTGGTCTATCCCGAACTGCAAAAACTGCGGGACAAAGATGGGCAATTGGGGGCAAAAGATGAACATTTGCAAACGCAAATCAACCAAAGCAATGCCACCATGGCAAACAACATGAAGGATTTGCACACCTCCATGCTACCCATAGGAAGCATTATTATGTGGGGATTGCCTTTGGAACAAAAACCCAAAAACTTTGTGCTTTGCGATGGTGCTTGGCACGTGATTAACGGCGTAAACCAACCAGTACCAAACCTAAGCGGCAGATTTGCCTTGGGTACTGGCAATGGTTATGGCTTTAAAGCTATGGGTGGGGAGTACAATGTAACCCTCAATGAAAACCAAATGCCTAGTCATACGCATACAGGTACGACAGGAATAGCAGGACAACATAATCATAGAAATACTATAATAGGAACAACAGGAAAATTTGGAGGGGATAAGTATATTATGGTTCCTGATAGCCAAATATCAAATCCAAACCCAGACTGGTATCATCACACAGATCACAAT
>CANHHI010000075.1 GCA_947460225.1 Flavobacteriales bacterium | reverse complement strand
AGTGGGGATTGCCCCTTGGAAAGGCTCTGTGCCTTTTTATAATTTGTGGTTCTTGCAAGGATTGCTCCAAAAACCCAAATATTGGTTTATTGCCAATTTTTTTCCAGGCGTTCAATTGTTTTTTTGGATTGGTTTAGGGCATGATTTGGCTCGGCAATTTGATTTGCACAAAACCAAAGACGTGCTTTTGGCTATGTTTTTGCCACAATGGGGCTTGCATAAAATTGCTTTTGACCCAAGCGTGGTTTTTGTGGGCAAATGCGACTGGGATAATGCCGAGTTGCGCCAAAGAAGACGCATATCGGATTATGTGGTCTTGACAATTATTACACTGGGTGCGGGCATCGTTTTTGTGCTTTGGGATATACTCAATAAACAGCCCCGAAAACCACAAAAACCCTCTTTAATTAAAGAATGGATTGACTCGGTGGGTTTTGCCATGATAGCCGCTGCGATTTTGCGGGTGTATCTCTTGGAAATGTTTATGATTCCAACGGGTTCTATGGAGCGCAATTTGCGCATTGGGGATTTTTTGGTGGCAAGCAAAATGTCTTATGGCATTAAACTGCCCAACACGCCCCTATCTTATCCTGTTTTCCACAATACCATTCCCTACGTCAAACTAAAATCTTATACAGAAGTGGGCAGTTTGCCCTATATGCGTTTGTGGCAAAGCCCCGTAAAACGTGGAGAGGCAGTGGTTTTTCATTTCCCCGCAGGAGATACAGCGGTGATAGACCCCGATTACTACCAAGGGCATAATTATCATCAGCTTTTGCGCTCACTGGCTGTGGAGTTTTGGCAACACCAAGGTGGACAAGGTGATTTTTTTGACAAACAAAACGCATACATTCAAAAAGCAAGAAATTATTTCGAGGAAACTTATGGCATTACGTATCGTCCCGTGGATAAACGGGAAAATTACGTGAAGCGTTGCGTTGCAATTGCTGGGGACACGGTATCGGTGCGGGCGGGTAAAGTGTATATTAACGGTGTGCTTGCCGAGAGCGAACACAATGAAAATATCCAGTGGACGCACGCTGTTTGGGCAAATAAGCGTTTGCCTACAAAGTATTTTAAAGACGAATTGGACGTGTATGAAAAAGATGTGCAAGAATATGCCTTGCGCACTGGGGAATACAAATATGTGATGCCCCTAGGCAAAGCACAAAAAGATAAATTGGCTAAAAATAAAGCCATTACAAACATACAAAACTTAGCCGAAGTCAAGCCACACAAAACGGAGCAAGATTTTTCGCTGAGCATTTTTCCCAATGATAAAAACTACCACTGGACGGTTGATGATTTTGGTGCTTTGTATTTGCCAAAAAAAGGTGATACCATTGCATTAAATGACAGCACGGTTATTTTATACAAGCGTGCCATTGTAAATTATGAACACAACACCTTGGAAAAGAAAGCGGAAGGCTATTTTTTGAATGGCGAGCCAGCCAATGCGTACGTGTTTAAGTACAATTACTACTGGATGATGGGCGACAACCGACACAATTCTGCGGATTCTAGGAGTTGGGGCTATGTGGCGGAAGACCATGTTGTGGGCAAGCCTTTATTTGTGTGGTTTTCCAAAGACCCTGAAAAATCTTGGCTGAATGGCTTGCGTTTCAATCGTTTTTTGATTTCTGCCCAACAATGATTGCACTACCCCACTGTTATTTTGGAAACCTCAGTTTTTTTAGCTTGCTTGTGCAAAATCAAGCGGTGCTAGAAACGCAGGAAAATTTTATCAAACAAACATACAGAAACCGCTGTGAAATCGGCACCTCTTTGGGCAAGGAGAATTTGATTGTGCCCATTCGGCACAAAGACCAGAAAACACCCATGCACGCCGTAGAAATTGCTTATGAAGAAGATTGGCAAAAGTGGCACCTGCGGGCTTTGGTTACTGCGTATAGGCGCAGTCCTTTTTTTGAGCATTATGCGGAAAGTTTATTTGACCTATTCCAAGAAAAACCCAAGTATTTGATAGATTTAAACAAAAGAACGCTGCTTTGGGCATTGCAAACTTTGTCCGTTTCGCCCAGTTTTTCAGAAAGTGTGGCATATTTGCCTAGTAATGACTACACGGCGGACTACCGCACAGCACTAAGCCCAAAAAAGCCCAGTATTTTTCAAAAAACGTATCAGCAGGTTTTTTCAGATAAGCAAGATTTTTTGCCTGATTTGTCTATTTTGGACGCTATTTTTTGCTTAGGCGCAAAATCTACACGCCAATTGATACAAAAAAGCTAATTTTTTGGTACTTTTGCCCCAAATATGCTTAAATTTATAGCCCTTGCGCTGTTGCGGTTTTATAAGTTTGCCATTTCCCCATGGATTGGCAACCACTGCCGTTTTGCGCCGAGTTGCTCGCTATACATGATAGAAGCCATAGAAAAAAAAGGCGTGTTTAAAGGCATACATTTAGGTGTGAAGCGGATTTTGCGTTGCCACCCTTGGGGAGGCAGTGGCTACGACCCCGTGCCGATTTTGCTTTTGGTTATTTTGAGCACAAATTTGTGCGCCAAAGAAAAGGAAGCACCCAAGAATATTGCTTATCTGCAAGCGTACATCAAAGCAAAAATGGAAACCCTAGCCCTTTGCACCGATGCGCTTTGTTTGGAAAGTCAAAACGATTTGTTGAAATCTGTTTTGTACAATCATTTGCAAGCGGACAGCAAATCTTTTTTTAGCGCAGACTTAAAAGGTTTGGGCTTACACGTGCTGGACAGCCCCGACAAACAATTGCGGATTGTGTCTTGGGGACTCAATTACCCAAATGGCGAGCAGTATTATTACGGTTATATACTGTATAAAAAAAGCGAGCAATATGCCCTTTGGGAATTGCAAAGTTTAAGCCCCAAAGAGCGATTTTGGAAGGAAAATTTAGAGAAAAAACCGCTGGACTGGGGGCATTGGTATGGGGCGATTTACACGGAAATTGTGCCTTTTCAGGTGGCAGGCAAAAAGCATTACGCCCTGCTGGGCATAGACCCTATTGGGGAGCAGAATAGTAGGAAAATTATAGATATTTTGCATTTTCAAGCCGATGGCAGTCCTGTTTTTGGCGATGCGCTGTTGCATTTGGACGCTGAAACGAGTAAGCACCGTTTATTTTTTGAATACATGCGTGGGGCGCATTTTAATTTGCGCTACGAAAAAAAGCTAAACGCCATTATTTTGGACGTTTTAAAGCCATGGGAGGAAGACAATACCGATTTAGGCGTTATGCTCCCCAATGGCGATTTTGCCCTGTTTGTTTTGCAAAAAAAAGGTTGGTATTTTTTGCCGATATGGGACGGAAATCTTAAAACTTACAAAACCCTCGTGGCGGAAATTCCACAGAAATTCAAGCCCGTGCAAAAACACGTGCTACCCACAATTATCAAAAGCAAAAAAAGCCCCAAAGCCATTTGATATGCTCAAACCAAAAACTGGATTTTTGCAAAAATACCGCAATCACCACAAGCAACCCCTGCCCTATCGGTTTATCATTTTGGCAATAGCCCTAGGGGTTTTGTTTTACTTACTGGCTAAATAATAAATTATTTAAAAAATTTCATGGCGAGCATCAGCGTGATGATGATGCCAAAACCCCAACGCATGGTGTTGTCCATTCTGTCCATGCGCGGACATAGTCCGATTTAGTCTGCGCCTGCGGTGCAGGCGTTGTAAATACTACTCACACATGTCAGATACTTTTTTTAGTTCTGCTATCAGCTGTTTTTCGGTAGGCAGATAAATTTGGTATTTGCTGGCTATAATATTGGTGCTGTTTTCAGGCAATGTAATTTTTACCATCGTGTCATTTTTATCTGCACACAATAGAATGCCGATTGTTTTATTTTCGTAGGCTTGCTTTTCATAGCGGTCGTAATAATTTACATACATTTGCAATTGCCCAATATCTTGGTGTGTAATTTTATCGGTTTTGATTTCAATAATTACAAAACACTGCAAAAGGCGATTGAAAAATACTAAATCTACAAAAAACTCATCGCCATCTAGGTGAATTCGCTTTTGCCTTGCCACAAAAGCAAAGCCATTGCCCAATTCTAAAATAAAATCTTGCAATTGGCTGATAATGGCATTTTCTAAGTCTTTTTCATAGTAAGTGGCTTCTTTTTTTAATCCCAAAAACTCCAATATCATCGGGTCTTTGATGATGTCTTTGGCATTCATAGGGTGTTTCTCCGCCCTAGCCACAGACAAAACCGATGCTACATCATTGCTCAACAAAAGACGCTCAAAAAGCTGGCTATTGATTTGCCTTTCCAACTGTCTAGCTGTCCAATTGTTTTTACTGGCTTCCGCCATGTAAAAATCTCTTTTGTTGGTATCACTAATACTTAGCAAAGTCTTATAATGTGTCCAACTGAATTGTGTCCGCAGTGCGGACGCAATTGGAAACGTGCGATAGAATTGCCTATACCAATGCAACTGACGAGGAGAAAAACCACTGCCAAACTGAGGTTGCAACTCTTCTGATAGGGATTTTATTAAAAATTCTCCATAACCAGCTCTTGCTTTGCCTTTTTGCTCCCCCTCAAAAATAACCTTGCCAATTTCCCAATACATCACAACACGCTCTCTGTCCACACTGCGTATTGCCCTTTCTTTTGCTTGGCTAATAATGGCATGAATTTGTGAAATCAATTCTTTTTGTAACTCCATTTGTCAATACTTTTTGGGCAAATATAGCAAAAAACGGACATAGTCTGATTTAATCTGCGCCTTTGGCGCAGGCGGTGTAATTGCTAGGCTATCTTGCCTGCATCGCAGGTGCAGATTAAATCGCACAACGTGCGTGTACGCAACAAATCATTTAAAAAATTTCATGGCGAGCATCAGCGTGATGATGATGCCAAAACCCCAACGCATGGTGTTGTCCATTCTGTCCATGCGCCTATCTATGCGGTCAATATGTTTATCCATATTTTCCATGCGCAGATTGGTAGATGTTTCTAACTTATCAATGCGTGCATTGACTTTGTCAAACATTACCTCCATTCTTGTGAGCGTTTCTCGCATGTCGCTGTCTATTTTTAGGTCTATAATTTTGGCTATTGCCTTTTTGCTCTCTTTTAATTTATCCCCAGCATCAAATAAATCCTCGGTTTTCATGGTAAAGTAAAAATGTATCTCCATGCAAAGGTACAAAATTTTCTAAGAAATTTTCAAAATGTGGACATGATTTTCAGAACACGTAAGCCCCCTGCGAAATGTTTTATCGCACAGCAGTTTTTTGCAAGGTGAAATCTGAAACCCATAGCATACCTTAGTATGTGAGGATTGGAAGATGAAAATTGTGAAAAAATGCAAAGCGAGAAGGCGTTTCGCAGGGGGCTTCACATATTTCGGAACGATGTAATGGTAGGGGCAGAAAATTTTCTGCCCCTACATGTTGCGTGTGCATCGCCTGCCGTAGGCAGAATAAAACGGACAATGTCCGTGCAAGCTAAAACCGCTCCCAATTGGGAGCGGTATAGCAAAAAATAACACAAATCATAATTTGCCCAAAGGGCAAATATGAAATTTATAACTAGTTAGGTTTGTCTGTTAATAAAAAGAACGTGCCTGCTGTGCCTACTGCTGCTGAATTTGGATTGTACCAGAAGTATTTGCCCGTGCCGTCTGTTGCGATATTAGACATAACACCTGAACCCGTAGAACCAAGATTGTTTACACCTGTGAAAGCACCTTTGGCTGGATAAACCCAGTCTTTGTTGGCTATTTGCACATTGCCTGTTACCATGCTTGTAAAACTTGTGCCTTGTAACAATGCCCAGTTGTTGCCCACCAAGGTAGGGCGAGCCTGCATGCCCACCACCAGCAAATCCTGCACACGTTTGACTTTATTGGCTGTACCCGTAGTGCCTTTGGAATTATCCAAAGTCATTGCCTCAAAACGACCAGCGGTAAGTAAATTGTTTTTAGCAAATTGGTCATATACGGTATCCATATTTTCAACATTACCCTGTACGTACAAAGTACTGTAATCATCTGGGTTATCACTGGCAACATAAGGCGCAAATTCTCCACCGATGAGTTTTAAATCCGCAGGGCTGGTTTTATACAAACGGTCTAAGCTGTGATAATCCGAATTAACGTCCATAAAGGTATTTTCATGGATGGCATAACCACCCAATACCGATGGATTGTTGGTAACCACACCCAAAGCTGCATTGGACAAGCCAAAGAATTTGTTAAATGGCAAAATCTTTTGCTGGGCGAGGGTTTTTTGGGTTAAAGCATCAAAATTGGTATTGCTACGCACTACATATTGCAAGTTAAAGCCTACATAGTCGTTATTCACTGCTAAGCCCCCTACATTATTGGCAGAACCACCTATATTTCCTACCTCATGCACACCTGCCAAGCCTCCCACGGCGATAAATGGATTGTGCATCATGTAATAGCCCGATATGCGGTAGCCCGTAGCCTGCCCCGTGCGCTCATGCTCAAGCACAGGACGAATAAAGGCTGTGCCAAACTTATCTGCACCCTCGGCGGTCATGTTTACTTTTGCCCCATTCACCTCAAACTCACCCATACTCGGCTCGTAGGTTTTGATGTTTACCGTGCCAGAAATGGTATTGTTATTGAGCGTAAGCTGTATGCCACCTGTGCTGGTATGGCCAATAATACCACCCACGAAGTTGCGCTGCTGACCAAATACTTTAAAGCCTCTTCTATCAGGCATGCTCAGCAATTGGTACTGGTAGCTTTGCCCGTTACGTTGCAAAGTACCACCCCAGAAATGCTGGCTTGCATCTGTGCCAAAACCATCTAGCCAGCCCTCGTGTCGTTCAACACCTATTGGAATAGATCCTTTTATACCCATGCCTTTCAATGCAGTATAAAAACGAATGCCAAGATCTTGAAAATTGTTAAACCTTGCAAAAGAACTGGTTTCCATTCTTAATTGAAAACCTCCCGAAGCGTTGTAGTTGATACAACCTGTGCAGGAACCATTGGGATTATTTTGTCTATTGGGTGGACACATTTTACCCGCTGGAATAACCATGCCAATACGGTTTTCACGAATGTTGCTTGTCAAATATGCACCAGTAACATAATAAGACATAGGATTGACCATATTCTCAACAAACGTGATTAAATCAGCAGGATTGCCATTGTTTGTGGGCGACATATTCCAAGCTCCATCAATATTATAGATAGAAACCCGCCAATATACGCACCTCACTCCTTTTGGGCTTAGGGTCATGCCCGTGCTTGCACTGCCTGTTATGGGCTTATAATCACTGACTTTGCCATTGATGTAGGGCATGTAGTACGGTTGATTTTGGCGAATATCTGTGTTTAAGGTTACTTGCACGTCTTTGATGGTGTAGGTTTCAAAAGTGTTT
>CANHHI010000074.1 GCA_947460225.1 Flavobacteriales bacterium | reverse complement strand
TGGGCAACCGCAAGGGTTGCCCACCGTATTGTTGTATGTTGGATAATAAAAAAGGGCAGACACACAGGTCTGCCCCTACATTTACCTTGTGCCTTGCCTGCCGTAGGCAGAAAACGTGCAGGGTCTGCCTGCCCTGCGCTATGCCTGTCCTAACATGGCTTTGTATTCGCTGGCACTCATCAAGGCGTCATACTCGGTGGTATTTTCCACTTTCATTTGAATAATCCAGCCTTTTTGGTACGCATCGTGGTTTACAAACTGTGGATTATCTGCCAAATCTGGATTTAACGCCACAATTTGCCCAGAAATCGGCAAAAACAAATCTGATACAGTCTTTACCGCTTCCACGGTGCCAAACACGTCGTCTTTTTTGAGCGTCTCCCCTATTGTTTCCACTTCTACAAAAACAATATCGCCGAGCTCTTTTTGGGCAAAATCTGTAATACCAACGAGTGCTGTATGGCTATCCAACATTTTCACCCATTCATGTTCTTTGGTGTACTTTAAGTCTTCTGGAAATTTCATAACAATTGTTTTTTTTGTTTACTTTTCAAGCATTTGGCTAAACTCACGAGAAACCGCACTGCGTTCCACTTTAAATTTAGCTCCTGATTCTGATTCCAAAATCAAAGTTTTTTCATGAAGTTCTACCACCTTGCCATGAATACCCCCAATGGTTACCACGTGTTGTCCAGCTTTAAGCTCTTCAATGAATTTTTTGTTTTCTTTTTCTCTTTTTTGTTGCGGTCTTATCATAAAAAAATAAAACACAACAAAAATTAGTCCGAACATCACCAGCGTACTCCAAGAGCTACCTGTTTGTGCTTGTAATAAAAAAATGGTCATCATATAGATAATTTAATGGTTTACGATTTCTTTTTGGGACTGTCTATCAATCCCCTGCCTATTTTGTTGATTTTTCCTTGTTCTTGCAAAATCACCACGCAACGCTCCAAAAGTCCATTGATAAACGAAGCACTTTGGTCTGTTCCGTAATACTTTGCAATTTCTATGTATTCGTCATACGTTACTTTGGTGGGAATGCTCGGAAAAAACACCGCCTCCGTAATGCCCAGCCTAAGCAAAAGCAAATCTGCCATTGCCAAACGCTCTACTTCCCAGTTTTCTAGGGCTTTTTTAATCAATTCTATTTGCCAAGAACTTTCCAAAATGGATTTTCTCAGCAAAGTTTTCGCAAAATCAAAGTAATCCTGCGTATATGGCGGTAAAATCACGCTCATTTCATCTGCATGATCTTCTTTGACTTTTTTCATGGTTTTAATCACCATAGATTTTACCAAATCCAAGTCATCAGAAGAGCAATACACAGAATCGGCTTCTATCAATTGCACAATTTCTTCGCTTTTGAATATAATTTGGCGATATAATTTCATGATTAAATTGGCATGCGCCTCAAAATCATGCGCCGACTCCGACATATAAGCTATATATTCGGGATTGCGCAAAATTTGTTCGTATAACTTGCGTATCAACGTTTCTTGGAATTGCCAAGTATTGACTTTCCAGTTTTTTACACGGTCTTTGAGGTTTTTATTTTGCAATAATTCTTGTAAAAAAGGATTTTCCAAAAATTGCAAATTGGGATTTAAATCTTCTGGATTTGGCAAACGCTTCTTTTTATTGTGTTCCACTCTAAAATAGCCGTAGCGCAAAATTTCCTCCCACAAAATAATATATGCCAAATAGGCTTGATATACTTTTTCCAAACTGCATTCCAATTCTTTTTCTGCATACGCAAAAGAACTCTCTTCGCTGTTTAAAAAAGCGTAAAGTACTTGAAACACCTTTATACGCAGGTGTGAGCGGGTAAATACACTATACAAAACTACAAATGACTAAAAACAGAAACGCAAATTTACAAATTTTCTACGATTTATCAGACAGATTTTGCAAGTTTTTCTACGGCTATTTGCTTGGCGAGCAAATATGGACTTATTTTATCTTTTTGCGCTTGTGCGAGCAAAAACGAAATGCGCTTGGGAATTTCTAACACTTTGGCATGCACTTTGGCTATGTCAAAACCCCACAGTTCTTGGGCAACGTGTATCAAACCACCCGCATTGATTAAAAAATCAGGCACATATACAATGCCTTTTTCCGC
This sequence comes from Flavobacteriales bacterium, assembly GCA_947460225.1. Classification (GTDB taxonomy): domain Bacteria; phylum Bacteroidota; class Bacteroidia; order Flavobacteriales_D; family CANHHI01; genus CANHHI01. Next base: position 5,260 of record CANHHI010000074.1, on the reverse strand, counting down.
CAACAAGGCACTATCACGGGCTTCATTTTCCAATTGGTTGTTGGCAGCACCCGCAACCAATTTGGCACGAAGTGCCAGAATGGTATTTTGGTTCAAAACCCCACCCAAAGCACAAGGGCAGAAAATATCCAAATCTTCATGCCAGTAAGGGTTTGGGGTATAAGGTGCGTGTAAATCACTCAAAAAAAGTGTTGCATGGTTTTCTACCAATTTTTCACGCAACACCTTACCAACACTGCCAACGCCTTGCAACCATATTTTTTTACCCTGCAAATCTTCTTGGCTAAGGTATTGCCAGGCTTCTTGTAAACCCAAGAAAACACCCAAAGCGGTGCTAGGCGCAGGACTTTGGGCTGCTTGCACAGTGCCCACAACATAGTGGGTATGCGCATGCAAAGCCGTAATGTCTTGCAAATTGATGCCCGCATCTTCCGCAGCAATGTATGTGCCTTGCAAATGGTTAATAAATGCGCCCAATTGCGCCCAAAGCACAGGGCTTTTTGGCTGTTGAACCACCACGCATTTGGCACCGCCCAAGGGCAAATCTGCGAGCATTGCCTTATAACTCATGTGCTCGGAAAGCCTTAGCACATCTTGCATTGCCAAAGACTCGTCTAAATAGGGTTGCATGCGCACCCCACCCAAGGACTTACCTCCTACCGTGCGATGCACGGCAATGTAAGATAAAAACCCTGTCTCTGCATCGTATGCACGCCAAAGTGCTTCATGCGAAGGTGTTTTGATGTGTTCAATGTGCATGCGTTGTAGGTTTTTCTTCTACGTAATTGATATTTTTGGGTTGTTCCACCTGTTCTTGCATCAATGCTTTTTCAAGCACTTGGGACATATTTTCTACATAATGAATATTTAAGCCCTGCAAAAATTCTTGTTGAATATCCGCCACATCTTTTTGGTTTTCCTGCGACATGATAATTTGTTTGATGCCCGCACGTTTTGCTGCCAAAAGTTTTTCTTTAATGCCGCCAACGGGCAACACTTTGCCACGCAAAGTAATTTCCCCAGTCATGGCAAGCAAAGGAGCTACTTTTCTTTGGGTGAAAGCCGAAGCCAGCGCAGTGAGTATCGTAATACCCGCACTTGGTCCATCTTTGGGCGTTGCACCCTCTGGAAAATGCAAATGCACGTCCCACTGGTCAAAAATGCGATAATCTAAATGTAAAAGCTCTGGATTGGCTTTGAGGTACTGCATTGCCAAAGTGGCAGATTCTTTCATCACATCGCCCAAATTGCCCGTTAAAGACAAACGCCCTTTGCCTCGGGTTAGGCTGGTTTCTATGAACAAAATATCGCCCCCAACCGAAGTCCAAGCAAGTCCAGTAACCACACCCGCATGCGTGTTGTCCGCATATTTTTCTTTGGGGTGGGAAACGCCCAAAATGCGGCGCACCTCCTCGGCACTATACGTCACGTTAAATGTTTCCGACAAAGCCACTTGTTTGGCACGTTGTCTGCTGAGTTTATCTATTTTTTGCCTTAAATTCCGAACCCCAGATTCACGGGTGTATTCTTCTATCACAATCTCCAAAACATCATCTTGAATGTGCATTTCTTTTTCGGAAATGCCATGTTCTGAAATGGATTTAGGTACAAGGTGCTTTTGGGCAATTTTTATTTTTTCCTCCGTAGAATAACCTGTTACTTCCACAATTTCCATGCGGTCTAATAAGGCGTTGTGCACCGAAGACAAACTATTTGCCGTGGCAATAAACAAAACCTGAGACAAATCATATTCTACTTCCAAGTAATTATCTACAAAAGCGTTGTTTTGTTCGGGGTCTAAAACCTCCAAAAGTGCCGCAGAAGGGTCTCCATAACCCTCACGTCCCACTTTGTCAATTTCATCTAAAACCACCACGGGATTGGATTTGCCCGCTTTTTTCAAGGCTTGGATAATTCTGCCGGGCATGGCACCAATATAAGTTCTGCGATGCCCACGTATCTCGGCTTCATCACGCATACCGCCAAGGGCAATGCGCACATAAGGTCTGCCCAAACTTTCCGCCACAGATTTACCCAAAGAGGTTTTACCCACACCTGGCGGACCATAAAAGCACAAAATCGGTGCTTTCATATCTTTTTTGAGTTTTAATACCGCCAAATGTTCCACCACACGTTCTTTAATTTTTTCCAGTCCGTAGTGGTCTCTGTCTAAAATTTCTTGGGCATGTTTTAAATCAAAATTATCCTTAGACATCGCTGCCCACGGCAAATCCAATAGCCATTCCAAATAATTCATCTGCACGCTATATTCCGCCATTTGGGGGTGCATACGAGACATTTTTTCAAATTCTTTCTGAAAAACTTCTTTGGCTTTTTTAGACCATTTTTTCTTAGCCGCTTTGGCACGCAATTTTTCTTGGTCTCTTTCTATGGGATTGTCTCCAAGCTCGTCTTGAATGGTTTTAATTTGCTGTTGCAAAAAATACTCCCTTTGTTGTTTATCCAAATCGCCCCGCACTTTGTTTTGTATGTCGTTTTTCAACTCCAATATGTGCAGTTCTTGGGTGAGCATTTCTATAACTTTGCGTGCCCTATCTTCAAATATATTGAACTCCAAAGCCGTTTGCTTATCTTGAATTTTCGCATTCACGTTTATCGCCGCAATGCTGACAAGCAAATTTGGGTTATTTAAATTTTTAAAATTAAAAGTCGGCTCATGCTGTTGCATTTGAGACTCTTGCAAAACCTGCGTGGCAATATCTTTAACGCTTTTAAACAGCGCATCTTGTTCCAAAGTAAGTTCAGCACCAGCAGGTTTCTCTTCCAAATACTGTACTTTTACTTTATAATAAGGGTCAAACTGCGTAATTTCCTCAATTTGAAATTTTTTCAAGCCCTGCACAATAATGGTAATGGAATCATCGTGCATGCGGATTTGTTTGAGGATTTTGCCCGTTACCCCAATGGAAAATATATCATCTTTATTGGGTTCATCTATGCCTGCATCACGCTGTGCCACTACGGCAACGAGCTTGTCCGTATCCCAAACATCTTGCAAAAGGCGCAAACTTTTTTCTCTACCTATATTGATTGGTGCAATCACACCAGGGAAAAGCAATGTATTGCGCAAAGGAAGTAAAGGCAAACTGTTTGGATATTTTTCCTGTGCGTCTCCCAGCGTATGTCCATTTTCAGAAAGCACACGTGTAGCCTCGGAAGGGTTATCCGTTAAATGACCCAATTCTTTAATAATTTCGTCTAGGTTATCCATATAATAAACAAGCAAGCAAAAAGTATGCCAAAAATGATTTTTATGCTAAAATGTCCGTTTTTTTGTCAAAAATATATTTTAAAATATTTTTGTCTGCCATTTCCAAAGTCTGATTACGGCGTTGAATCATGCTTTGCGCCGTTTCTAGGGCTTTGTCAAAAGCATGCACCGTTTGGTTATCGCCCCAAGTAAAACTCTGCACGTGTTTTTCTGGAAAATCTGCACCAAAAATATTGGCACAAACCCCCACAACCGTTCCCGTGTTGAGCATGGTATTGATAGCTGTTTTGCTGTGGTCGCCCATGCAAAGTCCGCAAAATTGCAAATGCGTATCTATTTCTTGATTTTCCAAATAAGAGAAAGCCCGCACCGAAGCGTAATTATTTTTTAAATTAGACGCATTTGTATCGGCACCCAAATTGCACCATGCGCCTATGCTCGCATTGCCCAAAAAACCATCGTGTCCTTTGTTGCTATACGCCTGCATCACCACATTACTCAATTCTCCGCCCACTTGGCAATAGGGTCCCAGCAAATTTGCCCCGTATAATTTAGCACCCATTTTGATTTTTGCATGCGAAAGCAAAGCCAGCGAGCCTCTGATAAGCGCACCTTCCATAATTTCAGCATGGGAATCAATATAAATAGCTCCTGTGCTTACATTTAAACTAACACCTTGAAAATCCACATCGGGTTCTATAAAAAGGTTTTCAGCATCGCCAATTAAAATATTATGCGCTGGCAAAGGTGCCGAAGTTCTATTTTGGGTTTTTAGTTCAAAGTCAAAATCAAAGGCTTGTCCTTGCAAAGCGTGCAGATGCCAAGTGCGAGACAAATAAGCAAAAGGCTTTTCCCAAGTGAGTTTTTTGTCAATAGGATAAGCCCACAATTCAGCTACTTGCGCAAAATGCGCACTGCTCCTATATGCAATCAAAACATCGCCTTGCACCAAAGCCATATCCAAGGGCAGTTGCAAAATGGTCTGCCATAAATCTGCATCTAAGAGCACCGAAGCGTTCAAATAAATATTGTCCTTTTCAAAATGCGTAGGGTATTTTTCCTGCAAATAGCTTTGCGTCAAAGCACTTGCGCTGGCACTTGGGCACAAAGCCAATACACGCTCCAAAGGCGTAAAAATACCCAAACGCAAATCGGCAATGGCTCTGGTGAAAGTCAAGGGCAACAAACCCAAAAACGCACGCTTGTCATCAAAAAGAACAAAATTTTTCATCACTTTTATTTCAGGCAAATATACTTTATTTTGTGCATACCCTGATGCTTTTTTAGATTATTTTTGCTTAACTTTGCCCTAGACATGCTGAACTACAAGAAACAAGGACAAGGCAGAGACTTTGTGATTATACATGGTTTGTTTGGTTCTTTGGACAACTGGCAAACCTTGGCAAAACAATTGTCAGCGCATTTTTGCGTATGGTCTATTGACCAGCGCAATCACGGCAATTCTTTACATAGCCCTACACACAATTATCAAGCACTCGCCGAAGATTTGGAAGATTTTTTACAAACGCAAGGCATCAAAAATCCAATTATTTTGGGGCATTCCATGGGCGGGAAAACCGTGATGGCTTGGGCGGATAGATTTGCCAAAGGCACTGAAAAATTGATTGTTGCAGATATTTCGCCACGTGCGTATCCTATGCACCACGGAGAAATTTTTAGTGCGATAAACGCCATAAACTTAAACCACATAACAAGCCGAAAAGACGCAGAAGACATAGCCCGCATGCACATTGCCCACGAAGCGACACGTTTGTTTATTTTGCGCAGTTTGTACTGGGAAATCCCCAATGAAAAGCTCGCTTGGCGATTTAATGCAACAGCCTTAGAATCAGAAATTCACAACGTCATTGCATCAGTATATCCAAAAAAGCCCGTTGCAGTGCCTGTTTTGTTTTTGCGTGGAGCGGAATCCAACTACATCACCGAAGCGGACTGCTTAGATATTCAAAAATATTTTCCAAACGCTCAAATCACAACAATTCCAAATGCAGGGCATTGGCTACACGC